>NZ_JBEXYL010000018.1:0-126510 GCF_040630895.1 Streptomyces sp. NPDC005728 | reverse complement strand
GCGACCACCGCGCGCCGTCCGGGGCGTCCTCGATGACGAGGCCGGACTGCTGCAGTTGGTCACGGATCGCGTCGGCGGTGGCGTAGTCCTTGAGTTCGAATCCCGCCGCTGGCTCCGGCCGGTGTCGTCTAGACTAGGCACTGTCCTGGCGATCACCAGCGCGGCCAGATCACCAGCATTCAAGCTGACTACTCATCATCTCCCTGCTGCGGCTCTTTCGCGTGCACCCGCACATGGTCGGGCCCTCTACCACCCCAACTCGTGCCTTGGCCGGGTGGGACCACGCCAAAGGGCGGCCGCCACAATCTCTCTTTGTCGTCCTCCATATCGTACTTGGCGACCCAGCCGTTCGTGCCATTGAACAGCTCATGCGGATCTGATCCCCCCTCCCAATGCAGGATGAACTTCTCCCCGTCCGCGGTGGGGTAGTGGATATCCCGCACCTCGCCGCCGCGCTTGTAAGTGATCTTGCCAGTGATGGCCACGCTGTCTCCCCACGATGTGAGTACCGCAAGCTCAAGGGCGCTGTGAGTTTGACTGCGTTGTAACTGGCTTCACAGTCGGCCACGGCGGATCGTCGCCCAATCGGGGTGGTGTCGGGCCAGCCATGTGGATGCATTCAGCGGTCGCCCACCCAGGGACCGGTTTCTACAGCGGTAGTCCGGCCCACTGCCCAGTGATCGCCAGGACAGGGCCTAGTGGCCCAGGACACCAACGTCACCGCCGCCGACCTTGATCTCTGGACACAGGCACGGGCCGCCGGCCACGGGGGAGCAAGGCGGGCGGCTTCGTCAGCCTCACGACGCAGTAGGGTCCGCGTCTCCGCCAGAGGCTTTACCGGCTCTGGGTGTAGTTCGACGCCGGTGGCCTCCCGCACCTTCCGGGACATGCTCCGCAGGCCCGCGCTGAACGCGACGGAGAGGCGGAAGGAGATCATCGAGCCCGGCTCGTTCTGATCCGACCACGCTGCGGGCGATCCTGCCGCCGTGCCGCCGTAGATGGTCCCGGAGACGCCGGGCATCGACACCATGGCCTTGTTCTGACTACGGCTCGCCCCCGGCCAACCCGAGGTCGATCATCGGCTGGGTGGTGGTGACGACATGGACGCGGTGCGCGCGGGCGTACGCGGCGACCGCCAGCGACAGCTTCGGCTCGGCGGCAGCATCCCGCGCGGCCGTGTCCAGATACCCGAGCAGATCCGGTGTGATCCGCATCCGCCCTTGCACGAGCCGCAGAGCACCCGCCCCGTACTCCTCCACCAGCCGGGCCGCTTCCGCCCGGCTGGGCTTCTCGACGAGCCCGACCATCGTTTGCACCGGGCCCGTGCCCGCACAGACGATGACCCCGTAGTGACTGGCTGCCTCCACGTCGAAGGGCGTGCCGAGCACAGCAGGAACCCCCGGCGTCGTCGCGGAGGCGAGCAGCGGCAACGCCGTGTGCGTGGCATCGACGTTGTCAGCGAACACCACGTACACGTCCCCTGCGCGCAGATGTTCGGCACCTTCGAGTACGGACGTGACGTCCGCGTACTGGCCCCGCTGCGGGATGAAGTCGACCCGGACCCGGTCTGCCGGGCGCGGCTCCTCCACCGGCTGACGGGCCAGCAGCTGATAGCGGGCCAGCGCACCCGGGGCCAGAACCCGACGAGTCCAGGGCACGAGCGGCGTGTAGTACGGGTGATGGACCACCACGGCCCGCTCGGCACCCGTCGCCCCGGCCTCGTCCACGATGTGCGCGAGGCCCGGCCGCCCCCGGACCGGACGGAGTTCCTTCGGCAAGTACTGCGACCAGCCGCCCACGCGTGTCCCCAGACCCCCGGCGGCGATCACCACCGGCGCCACCGCGATGGCCGTCGTCTGATTCATCGGTGTCCCTCTCGCGTCGGGTTGGAGAGCGGTAGCGTCGGCGAATGCTGCACACACGCGTAACGGGCATCGTCATCAGCGACGACGACAAGATCCTCCTTCTGAACCAGGACACCGACGGGCCACGCCGCTGGTCCCTGCCCGGTGGCAAGGTCGAGGCCGGCGAGACCCTGGAAGAGGCCCTGGTCCGGGAGATGCGGGAGGAGACTGGCGCCGACGTAGAGGTCGGCCGGCTGCTGTACCTGTGCGACAACGTTCCGGCTCACGTCGTGCACATCACTTTCGAGGCCCGGATCGTCGGCGGTGAACTCGGCGCCGTCGCCGAGGGTGCCGACACCCGGCCGATCCACGCTGTCGAGTTCGTGCCGCTCGACTCCCTGCCCAGCCTCGGCTTCAGCGACCTGTTCGTGAAGCTGTGCCGCGACGGCTTCCCGGGCGCCGGCTCGTACATGGGGCCCAAGTCCGCCATCGGCCTATGACCCCAAGGCGTCGAGCAGCAGCCGGTCCAGGGCGCCCGGCGTTGTATGGGCGTCGCTGTCCGCCGCCGTCACCCACCGGTTGACCAGGTTCGCCAGTTCCCACGCCCCGAGCTGGGCGGCATCGGTGGTGTGGCCGTCGCGCACCAGGCGGACGCCCACACCACGCGACGAACCGAGCAGGTAGCGCGACCGCACGGCAGAGACTGCCTCCCATGTGCCCGGGGTGTTCCAGGCCGCGCCCGCCATGTACCGCTGCACGGGCTGCTCGCACGGCTGCTGCGGGCCGTCGGCACACCACACCTGCACGTTGCCGACCAGGTGATGGACGTCCTCCCGGCCAAGTCCCGGCTCGGCCACGGAGCAGGTGTCGCCGATCACGTACTCACAGTTCGACGCGCTGGCGCCGCTCGTAGCCTCCAGGACCTCAGCCCGGGTCGGCAGCCGCGCGCCGCACCAAGCGGCCATGAGCGCAGCACCGACCCACGTCACCCAGTACGCGGGATGATCCTCGAACCCACGGGACACCCGCCACTGCCGCTGCTTCGCATCGAAGTGGAGCCGGCCGCCGCGCTCGTGCGGCATCGGGCACACCAGCAGGTGAGTGCCCAGGCGGCTGTTCGGCGCCCCGCCCGCGTGCAGCAGCGTCAGCAACTCGGCCAGCTCTGCGTTGCTGACCAGCAGGTTGCGCCATCCCGCCCCGGGCGCCGCAGGACGGTAAGCGGGCTGCGGAGCCGGGTGGGGCACGGGCACCGGCCGCGTGGGGACCGCAGGCCGGGCGGCGGGCGCCCGGACCTCATACAGGTCGCCACCGGCCAGCCATTCCACAGCCGTACGGGTCACCTGCCCGTCGAGTACCTGCCCGGCCTGGTCGAGCGTCGCGGCCACCGCCTCGCCGACCAAGGCGGCCTCGCCAGGCGGAAGCTCGGCGACCAGCTCGCCCTTGTGGCCGCTTGTCGCGAACGTCGCATCCACGGCCGCCCGCTCAGGGCCGGACCGCGGTTCCTCGGTCACCGGCGCGGTCACGTCGAGGAAGCCCGCCAGGCCCGACAGGGTGCCTTCACGGTCAGCCACGTGCCGCTCGTACGGGATGACCAGACGGGGCCGGGCGCCCGCGACCGGATCGTGCAGCGCCCGGGCCAGCAGCAGGGCGTTCACCGCGATGAGCCGCCCCAGCGCCGTCGACGGGTCCGGGTCATCGGCAGGCAGGAGGCCGGCGAACGCCGCACGCCACCGCGGCGCGCGAGCCGACGCCGACACCTGCGCGTAACGGTCCTTGTACCGCCAGCGGTCCCAGAGCCGCCCCCGGGCGAACGACGCAGCGATGCCGACCGGCGCGCGGGTCAGGACGATGGCCGGCGACTGGGGGAGCAGCCCGAGGACCGTGTCGGCGGCGAAGAACAGGTTGGTCTCCTTGACCAGGTGCTTCTGCTCCCCGTGCAGGTCGCTGAGCGCACACACCAGCTGATGCCGGCCCAAACCGGTGAGCCCGGTGCCCTGGAGGGTCGGCGGGACACGGTCGCTGGGCGACAGCGGGTGCGCCCGGCTCAGCTGCTGCCGGAACGGCTCGTTGTGCTGGGGCATCACCTGACGCAGCGAGTCGGACAGCCAGTTCGAGCCGACCCGTTCGAAGACACCCAGGGCGAGCACCGGGGGCTGGTGCCCTGCCTGCTCGGCCAGCCGCTCCACTCGGGCGGCCACGCTCGCGACAGTGCCGTCGAGCTGGGCACTGTCCGGCTGTCCGCACAGGCTTGATGCTGCTTCTCGCTGATCGCTGCTGATGCGCGTGTTCACGCGACACCTCCAGTGGACAGGAGCCCCGAGGGGGCAAGGTGCACAGGAGTCTCCGGGCGCCGGTAAGGCCATCACTAGGACACGGAGCGGCCACTGAGCGGCCATTGCCGAGGCGTGTCCGGCGGACCGGCTTGCTCGCGGACGCGTCCCGCAGTAGTCGTAGACGTCCACCTTGTTGGGGAGGCTGCTGCTTTGATCGTCAATCACCAGTTACGCGCAGCCCGGCTCGACCGCGGATGGCTGACCCAAAAACGCGGCGCCGCCGAGGTCAGCCGCGCCGGCCGTGCCGCCCTGGACGAACCGTTCTTCGAGGTGTCCGAGCGCACCTACCGCAGGTGGGAATCGGGCAACCCCGGGTGGCCCCGGCCGGACTGCGAGACCGCGCTGCGCGCAGCGTTCGGTGTGGGCCCGGAGCTGCTCGGGTTCGTGCCGCCGCAGGGACATCCTCAATTCCCTGTCGTGGAGCCGATGCCCACGCGTGTCGATACCGTGAAGTTGATACTCGCTCTGGGAGGGAGCCCCGTGGATCGCAGAGGCTTTCTGGCCACGTCCAGCGGCGCCGCGCTGTCCCTGCTGGGTGTTCCGGACCCAGAAGCCATCACCCGCCGGGCGGCCAACGCCTTGCCGGGAGCCGTCCGGGTCGGGCAGGGAGAGATCCACGCCATTCACCAGATGGTCACGACACTCGGGGACCTGGCCGCCGAGTACGGCGGGGGCCACGCCAAGCACCTGGCCTGCCGGTACCTCACCGACACCGTGGGCCCGTGGCTACGAGGCCGCTACACCGAGCAGACCGGCCGAGACCTGCACGCCGCGACGTCACAGCTGGCCCACCTCATCGGATGGATGGCCCAGGATCTCGGCGACGATCCCGCCCACCAGGGCGAGGCCCGGCAGTACTACGCCAGCGCCTTCCGGCTCGCCGACGAGGCTGGCGAGCCCGAGCTGGCCGCGACCGCGTTGCGCGGCATGACCGTCCAGTCCATCGGCATGGGGCCTCGCTACCGCGCCGAAGCCCTCGCTCTCGCGGAACGCTGCATGGACCACGCCCGCGAACTGAGCGACCCGCGCGCCATCGCCTACTACCAGTCCACTCACGCCGAGGCCGCTGCCCTGGACGGCAACCATCGGCTCGCCGTGCAGGCCCTGAAGGAGTCGGAGGCGCAGATCGAACGCACTGCGGACGCACCGGTCGGCGCATCGTGGGCGAGTCACTTCAGTATGGGCCGGTGGGCACACTCGGCGGGGTTGATCCTCGCCCGCATGGGCGACACCACAGGGGCTCGAGTCCGGTTGCACGAAGCGATGGAGATTCACGGGCTCGACCGGCGGCGCAGCCGTGCAGCGGTCCTCGGCAACCTGGGCGAGATCCACCTCCAGGAAGGCGACCTGGACGGCGCGCTCGCAACGTGGACGAGTTTCCTCGACTGCGCTGAGGGCGTCCACTCGGTGAAGGTCCAGGCGGCAGCCGAGGACATGCGGGTCCGGCTGGCTCGCCATCAGGATGTTCTGGCCGCGCGGGACCTGTCCCAGCGGGCAGCCGCACTCCTGGGCGACTCGGCGGCGGGTGCGCAGACGAGGTGACTTTCGGTCTCGCCGAGTTCGGTGAGGGCGCAGTGCCGGCCGCAGGATGACTGTTGCTGCGGTCAGCTGGCGAAACCGTTGGCCGAGACAGCCTCGGCCGCGCGACAGGCCTGGCACAGCGGATTCTCTGGGGCTGGAGGCGTGGCGCGAGGCTGGATTCGACAACTTAGTGCAGCTCAGCGCCGGTGTGGCTGACGATATCGAGTGCAACAGGTGTGGCGCCATCGCTGAATCGAGCGACGGCGCCTTTCCTGGGGGAACATCTTTGAGGTCTGGCAGGCGCGCTCACAGGCGCTCTCGGCCTCGCCCGCGGTCAGGTCCCTCACCCGGCCCGGCGGCGGTCTGCGGCCCCTGCGTGACCTGGACGCCGCCCGGCCTTGCCCACGGCGAGCAGGATTGACCAATCGGCAGAGTCGAGGGGAGGTCAGAAGGCCCACGGTCCGTTGTCCTTGAAAGGCCTAAGCATCGCGCTGTGTGGTCTGCGAAGGCTATGCGTTGAAGAGGGCGGGTTCGTTGAACAGCGGCGCGGCTGTCGCCTGTGCGGCAAGGAGGTGCTCGATCTCAGCTGGTGTGAGCTGACCATCGCCGCTGTTGACGCGGGCATCGGCATCAGCGAGGGCGGTCAGCGCGGCATTCTCCTCCGGGCTGAGGCCTGTGGCGGGGGTGAGCATGGTGTGTTCGGCAACCGGGTCGGCAATGCCGGGGACCTGAACCGGGGCAAGCATCGGGTAGAGGGCGAACTTGTCAGCGCTGTGCGAGTAGGCGATCCAGCCGGCGTACAGGCCGGCGCACATGCGCACGTCGATGCGGCCCCACCGGCCTTCCTCTTTGATCTCCAGGGTGGTGTGTTTGTCGTGGCTCTTGCTGACTTCGGTCGACTCGGTGGTGACCTTGGACCACTTGAACGAGGCAGTTCGCTTGACCTCGGGGCCCTTGATGTTGACTCCGGCCTCCGCGGTCAGGCCGAACTCCAGGCCTTGGCTGGTGCTGCTGACTTTTGTCACGCGGACACTGTCGGTGTACTCGTTCTTGATGGGGCCTTGGCAGGCGATGGTGTGGCAGATTCGGGGGGCGACGCCGACCAGTTTGCCGGTGAACACCGGCTGACCGGGCGACTTGAGGACCCAGGAATTGCCGAACCACGCGGGCTGGGCGTGCTCCCCCCACAAGGTCTTAAGGCTCTGGATGGTCGTCTGGTTCAGGTCGGCCGCCCAGGCGTTCCAGTCGTCGTGGACGACGGTGACCTTGTCCTTGTCGAAGCCTTTGCCGCGCCAGTGCCCGGCGGCCTCCTTAGTCAGCGTCGTGTAGGCGTCGGCGAGGGGGTACTCCTTCTCGACCTGCGCCTTGGTGAAACTGCGGCACCAGCCCAGGACGAGCGGCTTGTACAGCGGGGCCAGGATGAGCGGAATCTCCTTCAGGTAGATCTGCGGCGGAGCCTTGTAGAACGTCTTGGTGGTGTCCCTCGGCAGGACGTTGTACTCGCCGACCACGATGTCTCCGAAGTTGCTGGACATGGGCGTCAACCTCTTTCGTGTGTCGTGGTCAGGCGGACGCCTGGGGCAGACAGCCTTGCGGCGCCACCCGACCTGTTGATCACAGGCAGGAGCCTTCACGGCCCCGGGGCGCGCGAGCGCACTTCCTCTTCCTCGTGGGGCTGTTCCACGACGCCTTGCCCTTGGCTGCCGGATTCACCCGGGTAGTCACCCGGACGAGGATGAAGAAACGCTTCATCCTGCCGATTGGAGGCATGCGCGCCGTGCGCGGCCTCACCTGCCTCTTCGGGTTCAGAGACAGGCGCGGAGCTGAGTCTCTGCCGCCAGCTGCTGTACTGCCAACTCTCGCGATGAGCACCTGAGCATCACTCAGTGCCACACGCCCCTTGGCCGTGGACGAGAACGGGGCGCTGACGGCCAGGTCACTCGCGCTTGTTCAAGGCCCTGGTCAGCTGCCGGTTGGCTTCCCGGGCAGCCTCCAGTTCGGCCTCGCGTTCCTCCAGGGACGCCCTCAGATCGACGGTCTGCTGTCCCAGACGGGTGATCGTCCGCTGGAGTTCCTCGACATCGGTGGGGGCACCGAGGCCGGACTCGCGCCAGGCCTGTTCCCCCAGAGCCTCGGACAGACGCTTCTCCAACTGCTGGACGCGGGCAACGAGCCGGGTGTTGCGCGCCTGAGCGTTGGCGAGATCGGCCTGGAGTGAGGCATGACTGACGGGGGTGGCGCCCGCAGGATCCTGCGCGGCAGGTTCGACTTCGGCGGCGTGGACCAGGGCGAGCAGGTCGCGGTGGCGGTAGAGGAATGTGCGGTCTACCCCGGCCTGTCGGGCGATGCCGGAGACGCTGATGGGCGTTTCGTTCTGGGCCGCTGCCTTGAGGGCGCAACGCTTCCAGTTGCGCGTTCGCAGCGCTGGGGTGACGGTGGACGGGAACGTCCGATCGAATATCGAAAGGAAGTTCTATTGTGGACGCCAAGGCGACCGCCCTCTACGCGCTGGACCTGTCCGAAGCGCAATGGGCGACGAGCAGCACGTGTCCTCCCTGGGGCGGAGGTTCCTGTCTGGAAGTCGCTGACCTCGGCGGTGGTGCCCGCGCAGTGCGGGACTCCAAGAACCCGGCGTTGCCTGCGCTGCGGTTCACTGCTGGAGAGTGGACGGACTTCACGGATGCTGTGCGCAATGGCGAGTTCGTCTAGCACCGTCCGGCTCGTCCGCTCGTCACGACCCGTGGCATGAACGGAGCGCCCCCGCCGGCTGAGGCTGGCGAGGGCGTTCGCGTTCAACGGTGGGTGGCCGGGTGCCCTGGCGCCAGGCGAGAACGGCCGCGTAGGCCGCACGCCCAGCCGAAACGCGAGGGGGTACCCGCCAGCGAGGCTCTTGCATTCCCCCGGACGGCTGGATCGACACCCAGAGCGATCCGGTGGGGAGATGGCGGCGGAGCGAGCCGACGAACCGGTTGGAGGCACATGGTCATGCGCGCACCCCAGTCCGCGGCGGCGCCGCTGCCGAAGCACCGTAGCTGCCCGTTCGATCCGCCCCAAGAATACGGCCGGCTGCGTGAGCAGGACCCGGTCAGCCGACTGGCCTTCCCCGACGGGACGGTCGGATGGCTGCTCACCCGGCACGAGGATGTCCGCGCAGTGCTGGCGGACAAACGGTTCAGCTCGAACCGGTTGCGTGCCTCCTCGCTGCTGCGCCGGATCATGGTCCGCCCGGAGGACCACGAGTCGAGTGCGGGGATGCTGGTCATGCTGGATCCCCCGGAGCACACCCGGTGTCGGCGGATGCTCACGCGCTACTTCACGGCGCGGCGGATGCAGGCCCTGGCACCGCAGATCGAGCAGATCGTCTCCGACCACCTCGACGCAATGGAGCACAGCGGACCACCCGTCGATCTCGTTCAGGCGTTCGCGCTATCGATACCGTCGCTGGTCATCTGCGAGCTGCTCGGCGCGCCGTTCTCAGACCGCGGCAGGTTCCAGGGGTGGACTTCGACTCTGCTCAGGCTGGATACGGCCGAGAGCGATGCGTTCGCGGCGGCCGACGCATTGAAGCAGTACATGCTCGACCTGGTGGCCGCCAAGCGGGCACACCCCGACGACGCCCTGCTCAGTCACATGATCGCCACCGCGGACCTGGAAGACCCCGAGGCCAGGCTGAGTGACGAGGAGGTGGCGGAGGTCGGGCGGATGCTGCTGGTTGCGGGACACGAGACCACGGCGAACGTGCTGGCGCTCGGCACGTACACCCTGCTCTGCCACCCCACGCAACTGCACAGGCTGCGCGAGCACCCCGAGAACATCGGGCACGCGATCGAGGAGCTGCTGCGCCACCTGAACATCTTTCAGTTCGAAGCCGTAAGAGTCGCCCAGGAGAACGTCGAGATCGCAGGCCGGCGCATACGCGCTGGGGAGACCATCATCGCCTCACTGATCGCGGCCAATCGCGACCCCGACCATTTCCCGAAGCCGGACGAACTCGACCTGACCCGCCAGCCCTCCCAGCACGTCGCCTTCGGGCACGGCATCCACCAGTGCCTCGGCCAGCAATTGGTCCGCGTGGAGATGGGGATCGCTTTCCCCGCGCTGCTGCGGCGCTTCCCCACGCTGCGGCTGGCCGTGCCGCCGGAGATGGTCCCCATGCGCAACGACAAGCTCATTTACGGCGTTCACGAGCTTCCGGTCACCTGGGAAGGGTGAATACGCCATGAAGATCCAGAAACTAGGACACCCGCTCGTTCAGGTTGTCTGGCTCGAATCCAGCACTTTCCACAAGACCAAGCCGGCAGCCAGGACACCTTCCCCTCCGCTTCTGCCAGACCGCCAGGCCGATGACGAGCTTGCTCTCCAGCTGTGGCAGGCCCTTGGTTGCTGTCCTTTTGGCCCAATACCGAACTTGTATCCACTAGCTCGCCGCAGGGCGGCATCCGCGACAAAGGGGTGGGGAATTAGGGGGTGTTGGCGGTCGGCAATTGACCTCTTCCGGAAAGGGCGGGGCCGCTGCAATATGAGGCGCTCGTCGACTTGCGGGCGGATCAATGCAGCCGAGTTTACGGACCAGACCCCTGTCCCACGGCCACGAAGCGCCTCGTGACAGACACCTGGAGCCTTGCCCAGAGCGGACGGAACCGACGGGGTGGCGCGCGAAGCCGGCGCAGATGGCGAGCGCAGGGGTGTCGAGGGCGGTGTGGCAGACGACGTGGCCTTCGGCAGCGATCGCGGCCCGGGTCAGTTCCTGGCAGGTCCCGCCAGGGGAGGCCGGTCCGATGCCGGAACAGAATCCCGTTGATCACACGACGGTGGCATTGCCGGCGTCCACCCCGGCCGCGATTCGCCGGCAAGTGCGGCTCCAGCCGAGCCCACTCTTCATCCGAGAGATCCCCCCGCCCTATGTCCCACGGAACGAGCTCCCAGCCAGAGCGCCACACGACCCATCGGACACGGCCTAGCCCGGAGGAGCGTGAGTTCTGGCTTCGGCGAGCCGCCGAAAGTGGCGCTCCGTGGCCGATGCACAGCCTTGGCGAGCTGCTGGAGGCTCAGGGGCGGGAAGCCGAAGCAAAACACTACAGGGGGCATGACCGCGCCGCACCTGACACTCCCCTACAAAGCCAGCGATCGACACTACGTACGGCGCGGTGCGTCACCGAAGCCCACTATCTGACACATACTCAGGTCACAGCCTGCGCGCACAATCCGTGACCACGCGCACCACCCGGGACGAAAGGCAGGGCACGACGGGTGAACAGCACCAACTTCGTGAACGGATCCCCCAGCTGGGTCGACCTGTACAGCCCCGACCCCGCGGGGGCCGCCGAGTTCTACCGCAATCTCTTCGGCTGGACGTTCAAGTCGGCCGGCCCCAAGGCGGCGCACGGATACGGTTTCCTCCAGCTGGGCGGCAAGACGGTCGCGGGGCTGGGGGAGCTCTACGAGGGCGACGGCCAGACGGCCTGGACGGTGTACTTCCACACCTCCGACGCGGACACCGCGGTCGAGTGTGCCGAGGAGAGCGGCGGGACCGTGCGGTTTGAGCCGTACGACGTCCCGGGGGCGGGGCGAGCGTCCTGGCTCACCGACCCTACTGGTGCCTGGTTCGGCGTCTGGGAGCCGGGCACCGCCAAGGGCCTGGAAAGGATCTCGGAGACCAACACCCTGAGCTGGGCGGAGCTGGGCGCAGCTGACCCCAAGGCCGCTCTCGCCTTCTACAACAACCTGTTCGGCTGGCGGTCCCAGGAGGACGGAGCCGGCGCGGAAGTAGTCTCCGCCGACGATGGGTCTCGGCAGTCGGAGCCCTTCGGCATCATCTCCCCTTCCGAGGGGATCGGGCAGCAGCCCCTCTGGATTCCGCGCTTCAAGGTGGCGGACGTCGACGCGACCTCGGACTCGGCGAAGACGAACAGCGGGGTCGCGATTTTGGAACCCACGGACACACCCAGCGCCCGGATCGCCGTTCTCGCCGACCCCTACGGTGCGGTCTTCGTCGTCGAAAGGCTGACCCTCTGACACCCGGGCCACGACCACTGCTCGCCGTCGGTCGGCCTGGTAGTGCAGCGGTCCGGCCGGACTACTCCGGCCGGCTGCACCATCGAAGCGATCGCAATGCCAAAAACGTCGCAGGTCGGTGGCTACTCCGCGGCAGGCACCCGCATCTGCCGGGCGACGAACTCCACCACCTGTTCCGGGAAGTGGTCACGTCCCCTGGAACCGGCCGTGTCGGGTGTCGAACTTCAGCATCAGTGCAGAAGCAGGCTCCCAACTGGGGATGCCAGATCAAACCACCCGAACCCGGCGACCCCGGCAGGTTGAGAGCCCGGGATCCAGTAGAAGCCATCGCGGGATCTCCACAACACAGGTCGGGGTAACTCCGCAGGTCAGCGAGTTTCGTCGGTAGCCCACCCCACCCCGAATGACGGCAACTCCCGATCCTTCACCGATCCCCAAGTGGCAGAGGAACGAAGGTCTGGTGGCGCCATGTGAAGAGCAGGTACCCGGAAGGATGGTTCGACGCCAGCGGGCCGCTCCGGCTGTACCCGGAGCCCCTCACAGGGGGTAGACCCCTTCGGCCTGTGGGCCCTTTTGGCCTTGGGTAATTTCGAATCCGACCCGCTGGTTCTCCTCCAGGCTCCGGTAGCCCTGCGTGGCGATCACGCTGTAGTGCACGAACACATCCGGGCCGCCACCGTCCGGTGTGATGTATCCAAACCCCTTCTCCGCGTTGAACCACTTCACGGTTCCCTCAGCCATGGTGAACGGTCCTTCCTGTGGTCGTGGTTCTATGGCCGACCGTAGGCGCGGGGCGTGCTGGTGGCATCCGAGCCGGGGCGTGAGGTGGGCTGACCGGGTGACCCTCGACCGGCTACACCACTTCGCGGGACACCATCGGTGTGGCACCCGGCATGTGGTACGTGGCGCATCCGTGGCACTTGATGGAGGTCTAGTGACCCGCGCCACTCAAACTTCGATGGCACGGACTCAAGGTTCCGTGGCACAGGACAGCCGCCTTCGGGCGGCGGGGAATCTTGCATGTCCGGACTCTTGTGCGTTTCGGCCGCCCTGGCTCATTGGGGTCGCCCCACCGCCTCACCGGAGCCCTCCCGATCCGGCTCTCCCGGGGGCGGTGGCATGCCCCCCTTGCGATCCCGAGGTGGAAGAGGCGGCGCAGCCCCTGCTGCTCCCATCGAGCAGCAGGGGCTTGGCCTTATCTAGCCCAGAGGCACCGTGGCGAATGGCTCCCACTCGTACATCTGGTTGTCACGGTGGATGACGATGAGTTCCGCGCTGGAGATCCGGGCGTGCGCGGGCGCGACGTCGAGTCCGTCGAGGGCCCGGTGGATCGGTTTGGCCGGTCCGTCGCTCGCGCTGTAGGCGACGGAGACGTGTGGGGTGAAACCGTCTACGTTCTCTGGTACCTCGTCGAGGACGTCTCCGATGGCCGTGCGGATCGCGCTGCGGACGGCGTGTACGGGTCCGGCGGGGTGAACGTGCAGGAGGATGGCCTCCGGGTCCGGCACGTGCGGCCCGATCTGGACATCGAACGCAGGCACCGCGGCGAGCCGGACCTTAGCCGCGTTGACGATGGCCTGAACGTCCTGCTCCTGGACCTCACCGACGAAGCCGATGCCCTGCATCGTGAGGTGCAGCCACTGATCCGGAACGGGAGTCAGGACGCTCCCCAGCGGCACGATCGCATCACGGTACTGGGCGGCGAGCCTGTGCACGTCGTCCTGGCCCTCGAAAGTGAGATGCCAGGTGTAGAAGCGGCGACCGACGTTCCAACCGGGCCGCCACCACCAGTGGTTGCGCATGGTGTCAAACGAAGTCATGTGCGCGATCAAATCAGGCAGTACCCACGCCTGGCGAGAGCGCGAGGTGGTGCGGAGCCGAATCTACGCAGAACTCCTCGATGGCCAGGCGTAACCCGATCGCGCCAGCGCCGCTGGCATGAGTCCGACCGATGCCTGAGGAAAGTTCATTCAGTCGACTGGTAACCGGGGCCATGCGGTGGTCCGGGGGAAGGGCGAGCACTGGCGCCAGGGCTTCAAGGGCGCCTTCCGCCTCGCCGGTGGCCAGATGGGCAGCGGCCTGGCTGATGTGAATCTGGGCCTCGGTGCCGTAGGCCCGCACCCGCTGCACCGACAGCAGAGCCAGGGCAGCGTCTGCGGCCCGTAACGCGTTGGCCGGCTGCCCAACGCGCAGATGCACGCCCGCCGCGTAGTTCTCTTGCCGTGCAGGCTGACAGGCGAATATGCCGCCGACTTCGTCATAGCCGGTCTCAGCGCTCCGGGCTTCTTCAGCGCGGCCGAGCGCCGCCAGAGCTTCGCCCTTGGCGCCGAGCTGCGACCAAGCGTCTGCCTCCTGGCAGGCCAGGAGGACGGCCACGGAACCGGTCGTGCTATATGTCGCACCGCGCCGGGCGAAGTTGATGGCCTCGCGCAGCCGACCATCCCAGAACGCCACTTTGGAGCGTGTGGAGAGCACCCAGGCGCGCAGATCGTTGTGTCCGCCCAGCTCTGCGCAAAGCCATGCGGTGCGGCCCTGCGTGTCCGCGTCCCGCAGCTGGCCGAGGTCGGAGGACATCCACGCCAGCAGCCCGCACAGGTACCCGGCGGCGACGTAGAGGTCCGCTGACTGGCGCGGGAACTGGTGGCCTTCAAGCAGGGCGAACACACGGTCACGCAGACGCCTGGTGCGGTGAAAGAGAGCGACCGGATCCGAGGTGAGGTAGTCGGACGCCAGCGTGCTCGTCTCGGCCATCAGCTGTTCCATCGCGATGTCGCCAACGTTCGAGGCCTCTGCCCACTGCGCCCAGCTCGCGGATTCATCGGCGGCAAGGTGCACGAGGTCGGAGCCCGTCGGCTCGAGGACTGGCTCCGGCGCGGGCGGACTGGCCACGGGCGCGGTCGATGCACTCACCGCGGCCTGGTCGATCAGGACACGGAGGTCTGCATCGGGAAGGGCTCGACGGTCCTCAAGGTCCATGAGGCTGGACGCGGCGCATCCGAAGGCATGCGCCATGGCAGAGAACACCGCCAGGCTCGGACGCCGCGACGAGGGTGCCGGCCACTTCTCCCACTTGCCAACGAGCGAGGCGTCTGCGGCGACCAGGCCGCCGGGTCGCTCACCGCTGGCTTGGGTGATGCGGTCGGCTGCTTCCTGAAGTGTCCAGCCGCGGGCATGCCGCCAGGCTTCACGCGGCCGCATCCGGTATCGCGTGCGCATCTCAATGGCGATGTCGGCGACTGTGCAGCCAGCGGCGGTCATGTCGTGTCGGAGGGCGTCCCGGTCGGCTTTAGAACCGGGCTTCATGGGGGCGTTCATCAGCAACTCCCTACACGGCGCAGTGAACTCACGGTAGCCGTCACGTCACCCTCCTGAGGGCCCGTCAACCAGAAGAGGCGGCCCTCGACGCCCAACAACGTGCCCAAGACCGTGAGTCGCCCCTGGTCAGGGGAGCGTTGAGTGTCCAGAAGAGTTGGACTCCGCCGCCCGTGACGCCAACTCGCTGAATTGGAACCGTAGAAGTGCACCGGAAGCACCACCCTCCGGGGACACAAGCACCCCCGCGATCGTGCGACCGATCCGGGGGCATGGCCAACGCTCAAATCAGCGAGGGAGCGTCGACGTGAAGAACGGTACAGGTCCCGCCGAGGGCCACCGTCCGCATTTGACCCATATGACCATCCGCGTGTACCAGGTGGACCGCTATGGGACGGTGACCGCTGACCGAGGCAAGGTTCTGGTCCCGCCTGTGAAGGAGCTGGCGCAGTCTTCGGCGTTCCCGCCGTGCCGGTGCCCGCGCCACCGGGCCGGCCAGGGATCCGGCCAGTGAGCGCCACGGCGAAGAGCGCCGGAGATGCGACGCTCGTGGATCTGGCGGTGATGCGTGAGACCGCGATCCTGGTGCTTGGGCCGGAGGGGCGTCCTCATGCCCTGCCTCCCACGCCGATGGAGCTGGGGGCGGTCACCGCGGAGTTGCGCGACCACCTGGAGCGGCTGATCCCCGAGGTCGAGCTGAAGGCCGCGCGGATGCCCCAGGACTGCGTCGCCCGCTTCTGCGCATCCGCGTGCATCGGCGAGGCTCAGCGGAAACTCTCGGTCGGGCCCAGCCCCCGATACGGCGGAGACATCGGCCACGCCCGGCGTCTGGCCCGCGTACTGCGCGCCCTCTGCGACCACTACGAGAGCGCGGGCGAGACGTGAAAGCCCTCGTAGGCCTGCTCGTGTATGTGCTGGCCGTGACGGGCCCGGCCCTCGCCCTGGTGCTGGCGCGGACACCGCACTAACGCATCCCCATGGCGGCCGCTCCGGGTCAGGGCCGCACCCACCAGCCCCCGCCGCACCATGGACCGCAAGCCATGGTGCGGCGGGTCAGCCGGCCGCCCCGTCGCAGGATCCGGAAGACCTCGGCGGGGCGGTCCACGAGGAAGACACTGATGAAACCCACGGACTATGAACCCCTGCCGATCCCGCCGCCGTTCATGTTCGGGTGCGGCGAGTGCACGGAGCTGTTAGTCACCCTCGGGGAGCGCGTCGGCATGGATGGCACGTTCATTCCTGAGCAGATCGCCATCGCCAAGCACATCGTGACTGCACACCCCGAAGAGGTCCCCCCGCCGCACACGCGCCGCTGCGGCCAGTGCCCCAAGTACGCAGTTCGCCCTGATGCCGCGGACAGATGGGCGGAGCATCGGGCCCGCGACCTGTTCCTGCCCGAGACCATCGCCCGGCTGTTGTAGGCGCACACCCCTAAGCCCCCGCCCCAGTTGCGCAGCCCTGGACGGGGTTGAGCCTGGGGCGGGGTTCACCCCCTTTCGAAGAGGTCGGGAAGGGGCCACGATGAATTCGCGATCGAAGGAGACGACATGGATCTTCACTTCATCGATGCCACGAGCGGCGACGGTGGCGGCGAGGGAGGGGACGGCTTGCCGGGCGAGCCCTGGCCCGGCCCGCAGGAGCCCCCGTCCCCCGACGGCGGCCCGAGGATCATCGGCTGATGAAACTGCCTGATCTGTCGGAGGAGCGGTCCGAACTGGGCCGCTCCCTCCTGGCCCGTGGAGCCATCACAGCAGCCTGGATGGATGCGTTCGAGGCAGTGCCTCGGTCCGCGTTCCTGCCGGAGGTGATGTGGCCGTACGACATGGCCGCCGGTACACACGTCGCCGTGGACCTGCGGCAGGAACCGGGGCTCTGGTTCCAGTACGCCGACGCCGACGTGCCGATCGTGACGCAGTGGGACGACGGCAAGCCGAGCGGCGAAGGCGTGCGCGTGCCGACGTCGTCGGCGTCCATGCCCTCGGTGGTGTTCCGGATGCTGCGCGACCTGGACGTGCAGGCGGGGCACACAGTGCTGGAGATCGGCACGGGCACCGGCTGGAACGCCGGCCTTCTCGCCCACCGGCTGGGTGTCGACAGCGTCACGAGTATCGATATCGATGCGAACGTGGCAGACGCTGCCCGCGATCATCTCGCCGCTCAGGAGTTGCTCGGCGTCGTCCTGACCCGGGACGGGGCGCTCGGCGACCCGTCGGGAGCGCCCTACGACCGTGTCATCGCTACGGCCGGAATCCGCACGGTGCCCCCGGAGTGGATTGCGCAGACTCGTCCGGGCGGCGTCATCGTCGCCCCCTGGGGCACGCACTTCAGCAACTCCGATGCCATCGTCCGCCTCAGGGCCGACAACGCGGAGGCGAGCGGGCGCTTCACCGGGCCGGTGGAGTTCATGAAGCTGCGCTCCCAGCGGCTTCCGTTCGAGGGCCACGATGCCTACCTCGAGGAAGGCATGGCCGGCGCTAAGCGGTCCACGACGGATGTGACCGAGGGCGAGCTGCTCGGGGAGGGCCGCTTCGATCCGCGGACCTTCGCGATCGGCCTGCGCGTCCGCGACTGCCACCGTGTCGTGGCGGAGAAGCGGGACGGCGCCCGGCCGATGTGGTTCTACGGGCTCAAGGACCGCTCGTGGGCCTGCGTCATGTTCCGCGACGGCCGCCTGGAGGCCGACGTGTGGCAGGAGGGTCCGAGGCGGCTGTGGGACGAAGTGCGTGAGGCTCTGGGCTGGTGGCACGGAGCCGACCAGCCTGACTTCGAGCGCTTCGGCCTGACCGCGGCGATGGACGGCAGCCAGCGTGCATGGCTGGACTCGCCGGAGAACGCCTGGCCGGTCTGACCGGCTTCAGTGCGCCCCGTCTGTCCGCTTCCTCCGTGGCGGATGGGCGGGGCCCAGCCGCATCACATAGCCGGTCCACAGGTTGCTCTGCGCTTTCGCGGGCCTGCTCGCTCGGTTGCCCAGCTCAGATCACAGTTCGATGAACGAATCTCCAGTGGTCGACGGCATATGGACAGTGGTGAAATTGCCATGGTCATATGTCTCGTCGTCCAGGCGATTGGCCCATGCATCGAGTCGCGCCCGGATGACCTCACACGCCCGCCCCGCGCGAGTCCCGGAAGACTCGGCGGGGCGGGTGCCGGTCGGGCTTCCTGGGGTTCGTCATTACTTGAGAGGTAATCGATCTGCCTTACGGTCCGGCTGCATGGTGAGAAAAGCGAACAGCGAGCGCCGGATGCGGCTCTGCATCGCCCGCCCCGCCCGGTATCCGGAAGACCTCGGCGGGGCGGGACGTCTGTGACTCCGGGTAACACCCCTGGTCGGTTTTTTCACACGGGGTGTGATGGAAGCGCCGCCGAAATATGACGAACGCACTGTGCCGAAGCGGCCGTTCCGGTAGCAGGATTCCTCTAGTCGCCCCGCCGCGCTCAGAGGTCCGGAAGCCTCCCCGCACGGCGGGGCTTTGCTGTCAGGCGGGCGCGGGACGTCTTTTCGCCCACGACGTAGCTGGTCACGGCTGTTGTCGGGGCGGTAGGGACGCGATGCGGTCAATGCCAACTGCAAGAGTTATCCCGGGGCAATCTCCGTGAGTGCAGGAGCCTGGATTAACTCGGGCCGCGTGGTGTTCGTGCGTGTGGTTCCTCAGGGAACGATGGACAGGCTGCCCTTCGCCGGAGCCGCCACGTATCGGCCCTCACCGTCGAATGTGGTGAGGGTGAGCCCGAACAGGAGCCGGTTCATTTCCTCACTGGTGAGCCCGAGTTCGGCCGCGACGGTCGAGGGGCGAACGCGCTTTGAACGTAGCGCAGTGAAGACCTTCGTCAACACCTGCGACGTTTCGCGCTGGCCCATGCCCTGCGGCTCGTCAGACCGGTACCCCAAACGGCTCAGTTCGGCACATGTGGACCGGTACTGCCAGTCGGAGAGTAGACCCAGGTCGTGCATGCGGTAAGTCAGCGCCATGGCGGAGACGTTCCAGATCTGCTTGCCGCGAAGGATCTGGTCGACGTGCGCGCCCGACGGCATGTGCCCCAGAACGCTAGCTCGGGGCATCAGGAACGCGGAGGCGAACTCGTTCGCTTGCCGTTCGGCCTCGGGCCCTGAGCAGGCATGCTCGCTGCCGTGCATGACGAGGTGGCCCAGTTCATGGGCTGCGTCGAAGCGGCCCCGCTCGGCTGACTTGAGCGTGTTGAGGAATACGAACGGAACACCGTCGCGCCATACCGCGAATGCGTCGACCTCGGCGTGGTCGGGGTCCAGTGAGAACACCCGAACTCCGTGTGCCTCCAGGAGGTGCACCATGTTGGGCGCTGGTGCTTCTCCCAGACCCCAGCGGGTGCGGACCATGCCAGCGGCTGTCTCCGGGTCGGGTTTGCCGAGTGAGGGCACGTTCGCTGCTGGGAGACGGAATCTTTCGTCGATCCAGTCGTACAGCATCGCGCCGAGCGTGCCAGCGGCCCGAGCGGCTTCGAGGACCCTCGCCGACGTCTTGCTGCGCGCCCGCCAGGAGATGCCTTCGGAGGGGAGTTCGTCCAGTGTGGGGCCTTCGAAGAATGCGGCAGGGAAGTCCAGTGATGAGGCGATCTTGCCGAGGGTGTCGGGACGTGGTGCGGTACGCCCCGTCTCGTAGTTCGACAGGCTCTGCAGTGACACCCCGGCCTGGTCCGACAGCTCAGCGAGGGTGAGGCCCCTGCGTTTGCGGGCCAGTGTGATACGGGACGGGGTCACCATGTGGGGGCTGCCTCAGTTATTGGTGGTGCGCGGTGGGGCGACAGGGTTCGCCGCCCCACCAATGGGCTTCAGCGGAAGTCGACGGGGATGTCGATCTCTCCAGGCCCATCATCGTTCAAAGGTTCGATTCCGTCCATCGCGAGAGTGGGAAGCGGAATCCGCCTACCCCATTCGACCACGAAGCCGCCTTCGAACCTCTTTGGTTGCGACAGTTCGCAGTCGATCCGTACTGCGTCGCCAACCTTGGTGCGGTAGGACAGCAGGAACCAGGTCTTCAGGGCGCATGCTTCTTCTTCGCTCAGTGCAACCCCATTAGGGCCGGCAGCGGCTGCGAACAGAGCCGTCTGTACGTTCGGGGCGCCCTCGCCGGCATTGGCGCGAGCGACCATGTCGGTAGCAGGTCCGCGTCGGCGCGCGTTCTTCGGGAACAAGCTTGCCTGCCCCGTGGCGGCGTCGCCGACCATCACGCCCATCGCAACCGACCGGTCCGGACTGCAGACAAGCTCGAGGCGGCCATGAATGAGCCGGGCCCACCCCTCGTGCTCGATGTGCACCTCGCGGATGGTCCGCACGTGTGCCTCATAAGCCCGTCGGCCCCCCGTTCCGATTGGGTCATTGGGGACGGCGGTACGCCTCGCCGTCTCTCCTGCGCGCAGTACGTCGTGCAGGAACTCCAACCTGGTCCCCATGCCGCCCAACTGGGCCCGTACATCATCGGGTTCAGGCGACGGCTTCACGACGGACAGGGCCAAGGGAACCTCCGGGAGTCGACAGCAGGCTTATAAAGACCCTACCTCATATGAGGTGCGAGATTTATAAGAATCGCCGCGGCGTGTGTCCGGCCTGGCTGCAATTTGCGGACGGGCTACCGCTTGCGTGGGAGAGGGCAGAAGCGGCTGCCCCCTTCGACTGCAAGAGTTAGCCCGGGGGCAATCTCCGTGAAGCCCGCGTCCCGCACCAACGGCAGCCCACTGCCGGTCAGTCGGCGCCACTCGGCGGGATCGGCGCTGCGTACCGCGAGCGGGAAGCCCGCCTCGCGCCAGGCGGAACGTGCCTCGTCGGACAACGCCCACCAGGCCAGCTGGGCGCCGTGCCCCGCCTGGGCCATCGCCTTCCCGGCCGACATGTCCAGCTCCGGGTTCAGCCACAGCACCGGCTGTGCGGGATCGGCCCCGACCGGGGGCTCCGGATCGTCCAGCTCCGTTCCCGACACCTGGAGCTTCGCCAGCTCCTTGGGCCAGCCGTCCAGCGGAACCGGCGGGAAGACCCGCACCTCCGCGGACTTGCCGGTCACCGTGATCCCGGGCAGCGCCTCGGCCCGCCGCCACTCGGCCCCCCGGGCCCGCCGCACGACCTTCCGGATCCGCGCATCCTCCCAGTCCCGCACGGCCTCGGCCCACTCCCCGTCCCCGGTGGCCCGCTCGTCCCCGAGCAGCACGAGCACAGCCCGGGCGGCCGTCTCCAGCGCATCGGTCCGGGCGGGAGGAGCACCCCGCTCGATCCGGACGACGAGAGGCAGCACGAACTGGGGTGCCTCGTCGCGGGGGTTGCGCTCGGACTGGAAGGGACTGTCACCGGGTGACGTGGGAACATGGCTCACACCAGTCAACCCTAAGGGGCGCGGGGCAACGTGAATTCTGCGGCTCCGTCGCGTGGGCGCGACCGACCGAGGACGTCTCGCACACCGGACTCATGATCAGCCTCTCTGCCGCGACCGGACAAGATTGCCCCATGCAACGTGACCTACGGCTGGTCGGCGTCGGCCGCCGCTACGGCCTCCGCGGCCCCTGGGTGTTAAGAGGCGTCGACCTCACGCTCACCCCCGCCACTCTCACCCGCATCGAAGGAGCGAACGGCACCGGAAAGTCCACCCTCCTCCGCCTCGTCGCCCGGCTGGACGCCCCGACCGAAGGCCGTGTCAGCGGCCGCCCCCGCACGGCCTACGTCCCGGAGCGTTTCCCCTCGGCCCTGCCCTTCACGGCTTCCGGCTACCTGACCCACCTCGGCACCATCAACGGCCTCTCCCGGCGGAGCGCCGCCAAAGCGGCAGACACCTGGCTGGAGCGGTTCGGCGCCGCCGCCTACGCGGCCACCCCCATGTCACGCCTGTCCAAGGGCAGCAGTCAGAAGGTCGCCGTCGCGCAAGCCCTCCTCGCCGACCCGGAGCTGCTGGTGCTCGACGAGGCGTGGACCGGGCTGGACGCGGCCGCGCGGGCCGAGCTGGAACGGGCGGTGGCCGAGCGAACCGCCGCCGGGAGTGCCGTCGTCTTCGTGGACCACGACCCGCGCCGTCTGGCCGGGGCGCCCGACGCCACGTACGCGGTTGTCGACGGCGGCCTCAAGCACCGTACGGACAGCCGGAGTTCACTGCCGGACGGCCCGCTCACCGTCGTCACCGTGCAGGGGCCACCGGGCGCGCAGCTGCCGTCCGAGGCGATGCGGACGGTCGCCTCGGACGAGGAGGCCACGCCCGGAGTCCGCCGCCTGACCGTCCCCGCCTCCCATTCGGACGTCCTCCTGCGCGTCCTGCTGACGGCCCGCCCGCCCTGGCACGTGGTGAGCGTCGGACCCGACGGCACCACTCCCTTCGACCCGGGAAGCCACCCATGACCGCCCTCCTGCGCTACCAGGCCGACCTGCTGCTGCGCTCTCAGCGCTGGCTGCCGCCGGTGATTCTCTACGCCGCCTTCCTCGCGATCGGCGTGCAGAGCGGTCAGCCGGTGCTCGACTCGCTCGGCTACGCGGCCGCCGCCCTGCTGCCGGTGGCCGCGTGGCTGGTGCGGATCTGCGTCACGAACGAGCCGGACGCCGCCCGTGCCTGCGTCGCCGCGGCGCGCGGCCCCGCCCGCGCCCACCTTGCCTGCCTGCTGACCGCACTGATAGGCGCGGCCGTGCTCGGGGTGGCGGCGACCCTGGTCGTGACGCTGATCAGCGCCCCGACGAACAACGGCCACCGGATCCATGTCCCGCCGCTGAGGGCAGGCGCGGCCGGACTGCTGGCCGCCCTCGTCTGCGCCCTGCTCGGCAGTGCCGTCGGCGCCCTCACCAACCGGCCCCTGCTGCGCTCCACCGGCCGCGCGGTGCCCGCGATGCTGCTGGCCGCGCTGCTGGCGGTGGTACTCGCGGGCTCCCCGGCCCAGGCCGCGGTGAGCGGCCTGGTGACCGGTTCGCAGTCCGGCCGCGTCCCGGTGCCGCTGCTGCCCCTGGCCGGGGCGGCCCTCGTCGCCGCCGCGGCCTTCGCGGCGGCGAGCGCACTCACCTCCCGCCGGTCACCCTGAACAGGCGAGCGCGCTGTGCCTCCTGCCTCTCCAGGACGGTCACCGGTGGCCGCTCGTCTCGCCGATCAGCTCGGAGACCTTCACGAACCGGTAGCCCTGCCTGCGCAGCTCCGGCACGACCGTGCGGACGACCCGCTCGGTGGTCGGGGCGGCGCTGCGGGTGCAGTGCATGACGACCACCGACCCGGGCTTCACCCCGTCCAGCACCTGCCGGGCGACCGCGTCGGCGTCCGTGGCGAACGCGTCGCCGCTCACCACGTCCCACTGCACCGCGGTGACCCCGACCCCGTTGAGCGCACGCAGCGCCGCACGGTCGTAACAGCCGCCGGGGAAACGGAAGTACGGCAGCGCGTCGGGCACGCCCGCCGTGCGGAGGGCGGCGTACGCCCGCTCGACGTCCTTGCGCATCAGGTCCGCGCCGACGGTCGGCAGCCCGTAGCAGTTGTCGGTGAACGCGTAGTGGCTGTAGGAGTGGTTGGCCACCTCGAACTGCGGGTCGTGGCCGAGGGAACGGGCCTGAGCCGGGTACTGCTCGGCCCACCGGCCGGTCATGAAGATGGTCGCCGGCACCTTCAGCGTGCGCAGGGTGCCGATGAGGTCCGGGTTGTCGAAGTGCTCGCCGGAGGCGGCGCGGGGCCCCTGGTCGGCGGTCATGTCGGCGTCGAAGGTCAGCGCGACGGTCTTGCCCAGGGTGCGCGGGCCGTGCTCGAACACCGGGGTCAGACCGCCCGGGCCCGGGGAGAGCACGGGCGGCCGTGTGGCGGACGGGGAGGCGGGGGCTGCGGGCCTGGCGTGGGCCGGGCGCGCGGTGCCGGAGGTGCCCGCGGTACCGCAGGCGGCGAGGGCCGCGCTCAGGGCGCAGACGGCGGTGATACGGCGTACTGATGGAATCACCGTATGAAAGTAGTACTAAATGACCGGCTATCAGATGAAATGAACCATGGCGTGGCGGTGTCGTCACCCGCGCGGCGGGCGGCTCCCGCCCGGCCCTGCCGCCCGTACGGTGTATGCCGCTCAGCGGCCGTACCGCCCGGTCAGGGTGCCCGTCGCGAGGGTGTGGCCGGACAGGGCGCCGAGCAGGTCGGCGGGCGTGGCGTCGGGGGCGAGGTCCGGGCTGCCGTCGGTGGCGTACACCGTGAGGACGTAGCGGTGCGGGCGGTCGCCGCGGGGCGGGCACGGGCCGCCGTAGCCCGTCTTCCCGAAGCCGTTGCGGCCCTCCGTCGCCCCCCGCGGCTGCTCGTCGGCGGCGAGATGCGTGGTGTGCGGGTCGATGCCCCACGCCAGCCAGTGGATGAAGGTGCCGCGTGGGGCGTCCGGGTCCTGGAGCAGGAGGGCCAGGGAGGCGGTGCGCTCGGGTACGCCGGTGAAGGCGAGCGGGGGCGAGACGTTCTCGCCCTCGCAGGTGTAGCGGCGCGGGATGGTGCCGGCGTCGGCGTAGGCGGGGCTCGTCACCGTGAGCCGGCCGGTGGCGGTGGCGGTGGCGGTGGCGGTGGGGGAGGGGGAGGAGGGGGCCGGGCCGCTTCCGTCCCCGCACCCCGGTACGACGGCCATTGCGGCCACGGCAACCACCCAACCCTTGCGCATGCCCGGCACGCTAGCCGGAACGCTGCCCTCCGTCACTGTTCGGCGCGATCTGCTGCTGCCCTCTGTCACCGTTCGGCGCGATCTGCTGCTGCCGTCCGTCAATGTTCGGTGCGATCTGCTGCTGACCCCTCTCCAGGAAGTGCAGCAGTTCCACCGGAATGGGCAGGACCAGCGTGGAGTTCTTCTCGGCCGCCACCGCCATCACCGTCTGGAGCAGTCGCAGCTGGAGCGCGGCCGGTTGGTCGGACATCTGTGCAGCGGCCTCGGCGAGCTTCTTGGAGGCCTGCAGTTCGGCGTCGGCGTTGATGATCCGGGCCCGGCGCTCCCGGTCGGCCTCGGCCTGGCGGGCCATGGACCGCTTCATCGTGTCCGGCAGGGACACGTCCTTGATCTCGACCCGGTCGACCTGGATGCCCCAGCCGACGGCCGGGCTGTCGATCATCAGCTCCAGGCCCTGGTTGAGCTTCTCCCGGTTGGAGAGCAGGTCGTCCAGGTCGCTCTTGCCGATGATCGAGCGCAGCGAGGTCTGTGCCATCTGGGAGACCGCGAACTTGTAGTCCTCGACCTTCACCAGCGCGCTCACCGCGTCGACGACGCGGAAGTAGACGACCGCGTCCACGCGCACGGTGACGTTGTCGCGGGTGATGCCCTCCTGGGCGGGGATCGGCATCGTCACGATCTGCATGTTGATCTTGTGCAGCCGGTCCACGAACGGGATCACCAGATTCAGGCCCGGCTCGCGTACGTCGCGCGTGACCCGTCCGAGCCGGAACAGCACACCCCGCTCGTACTGCTTGACCACCCGTGCCGCCATCGCCAGGTAGACGACGCCGACGGAACCCAACGCCGCGGCGGCCCCCAGCAGCTCCTGGAGCATGATGACCTCCTCACCGAGAGGCCTGCTTTCTGTCCGCTGCTGCAACGATATGCCCGGCCCGAGGCGGAAGCCATGGGCCGGGCCGAGGTCCGGGCCGGGTCCGGGCCGGGGTGCCGAGGGGCGTCGGCACCCCGGCCCGGGGTCAGTGGCCGTAACAGGGGGATCCGGTTACACCGGTTCGGTGGGCCGGGACGCGGCCGTGGCTCTGGGCGGCTTGTCCGGCTCCGTGACCTGGACCGGCTCGGTCCCGGCCGCGCTGTGTCGCTCGGCCCAGTTCTCCAGGGCGGTGCGGCAGGCGTGGTCCAGGTGGTGCAGGCCGGACAGGTTCAGGCGCACCGGACGGTCCTGGGGCAGCGACTCCAGGCTGTCGAGGATCTTCGGCAGCCGCAGGAAGGTCGCGTTGCCCGACAGGTACGCCTCGATGGGGCCCGCACCCTTGTCGACGACCTCCAGCCGGAGGTGCGAGGCCTCCCAGGCCGTCTTGACGATGGCCAGCGCGAGGCCGATGAGCACGCCCTCGAACATGCTGACCGCCACGATCGACACGGCCGTCACCGCCAGGATCAGCGCCTCGCCCCGGTGCTCGCGCCACAGCACGGCCAGCGCCCGGACCGGTACGAGCTTGGCGCCGGAGTAGACCAGGATGCCCGCGAGAGCCGGGATCGGGATGTACGCGAGCACGCCCGGCAGCAGGGCCGCGAACAGCAGCAGCCACACGCCGTGCAGCACACGGGAGGCCTTCGTACGGGCACCCGCCTGCACGTTGGCCGCGCTGCGCACGATCACCGCGGTCATCGGCAGCGCGCCGAGCAGCCCGCACACTGCGTTGCCCGCGCCCTGCGCGACCAGTTCCTTGTCGTACTCGGTGCGCGGTCCGTCGTGCAGCCGGTCCACGGCCGCCGCGCTGAACAGCGACTCGGCGGACGCGATCAGCGTGAACGCGACGACCGTGCCGAGCACCCCGACGCCCGCGAACTCGGCGAAGGCACTCAGCGGCGGCGGCTGGACGGCGCCCAGCAGCCCCTTCACCTCGACGGTGGCCACCGGCAGGCCGAACACCGGCACGGCCAGCGTGGCGAGGCCGACCGCGGCGAGCGGACCGGGCACCGTACGCACCTTCGCCGGCGCGTGCTTCCAGAGCACCAGCACCGCGACGGTGCCCGCGCACAGGGCGAGCGAGGAGAGCGCCGCACCGTCGCCGAAGGCGTCCCAGAACGCCCCCGGCAGATGGGCCATCTTGCCCAGGCCCGAGTCGGGGGCCTTGGCCGCCATGGCCGGATACAGCTGACCGGCGATCAGGACCAGACCAATTCCCGCCAGCATGCCTTCGACGACCGAGACCGAGATGGCACGGAAGTACCGGCCCAGCCTCAGCAGGCCCATGAGGAGCTGGAGCAGACCGGTGGTGAGCACGATGGCGCCGAGCATCGGCAGCCCGAACTCCCTGACCGCCTCGTAGACGAGCACGGTCAGACCGGCGGCCGGCCCGGACACCTGGAGGCTGCTGCCGCGCATCAGCCCGGTGACGAGGCCGCCCACGATGCCGGTGACAAGTCCGAGCTCTGCCGGGACTCCGGAGGCGACGGCCACGCCCACGCAGAGCGGGAGCGCGACCAGGAACACGACGAGGGAGGCGGCGAAGTCCTGCCTCAGATGGGGGAAACGGGATATGGGAGTGCTGTTCATCGGCGCGCTCACAGGGCTTCGAAGGTGTCGGTCTGCGGGCGGTGCGCCCGTACGGCGCCGGTGTGCACCTCGTAGTACCAGGCGTGCAGGCCCAGCTGACCCTGTGCCGTCTTCCGCTCGATGCACGGATACGAGCGCAGCCGCAGCAGCTGGGTCAGGACATGGCTCTGGACGCCCTCGGCGACCTCCGGGTCCTCGGCCGCGCCGGCCGGGCGCGGGGCGGCGTGCGCCAGCCAGTCGCGCACGGCGGGTACGGCGGTCAGGTCGTCGCCGCGCACCAGCGCGCCGACGGCGCCGCAGTGCGAGTGTCCGCAGACGACGATGTCGCGGACGCCGAGCACCTCCACGGCGTACTCGATGGTGGCGGCCTCGCTGGTGGGGTGGAGCGAGGTGTGGGGCGGGACGATGTTGCCCGCGGTGCGCAGCTCGAACAGCTCGCCGGGGCGGGCGCCCGTGATCAGGGCCGGGACGACCCGGGAATCGGAGCAGGTGATGAACAGCACCTGCGGGGACTGGCCTTCGGCGAGTTTGGCGAACTCCTCAGGGCGCTGTCCGAAGGTACGGGCGTTGTCGATGAGGGGCTGCATGTGTGTGGACTCCTCCTGGCGCGCCTCAATGGCGCGTCGGGCTTGCACGACGTTCGTGTGGGGGCGAGCCGTCTCTCAGCAGCGGAAGGTCTGAAGAGCTGCCGGGGAGTGGGCTCTGGAGGATCTCGTGGTGCGGTGGTGCGGGGCACCGGATGCGGCCGGCGTCTGTGGGGCGGCCGTCTGCCGGGCTATGGGCGGATGCTCCTGCGTCCACCCGGAGGCGGAGCCGCGCTGCCGGTCGGTCAGGTGCCGGGTGCCCAGGGGGTTCTGCGCACAGCCGCCGTCGCGGATCGTGTACGCCACGGGGCGCGCGGGCTTCGAGAGGAGCACCGACTCGGGTGCTGCCTTGGCCTTCGCATGACTCTGCGTGTGCGCGGATGCGAAGGATTCCGTGGGTGCGAAGAACTGCAGGGCGAACAGGGTGACGGCGAGCAGGGCGAGTACGGTCCGGACCGTTTTACCTCGCAACATGCGCCCTCCTCCCAGAAGTTCGCGCCTCTTGTCCCTACCAAGCATTGGTCAATGGTTGGTCAAGAAACACATTAACCCTGCAAAGTCCTTTGCAGGGTTAACTGAGGGTTACGCGCGCAAGAGAGCGTGAAAAGTGCGGGTCGCATGGCGCGAACTGGCTCTTGACCCGCAGACTTTTGATCGACTATCGGGGCAGTGGCTACCGGCCGACGAGGCCCTTCGCGTCCCGGGCCAGTGCGGTGAGCCGGGATATCGCGCGGAAGTACTTCTTGCGGTAGCCGCCGTTCAGCATCTCCTCGCTGAACAACTGGTCGAAGGGCAGTCCCGAGGCGAGCACCGGGACCTCGCGGTCGTACAGGCGGTCCGCGAGCACCACGAGCCGCAGCGCCGTCGACTGGTCCGGCACCGGCCGCACATCGGTGAGGCACACCGCCGTCACCTCGTCGGTCAGGGCGCCGTACCGGCTCGGGTGCACCTTGGCCAGGTGGTCCAGCAGATGCGGGAAGTCGTCCAGCGAGGCGCCCGCGGTGGCGTACGCCGCCTTCGTCACCTCTTCGTCCGAGAACGGCGCCGGGGCCTCGGGCAGGCCCCGGTGGCGGTAGTCCTCGCCGTCGATGCGCAGGGGGCGGAAGTGGGCGGACAGGCCCTGGATCTCGCGCAGGAAGTCGGCGGCGGCGAACCGGCCCTCGCCGAGCTTGCCGGGCAGGGTGTTGGAGGTGGCGGCGAGTGCCACGCCCGCCTCGACCAGCTTGCCGAGCAGGGTGGAGACGAGCACGGTGTCGCCGGGGTCGTCCAGCTCGAACTCGTCGATGCACAGCAGGCGGTGGCCGCCGAGTGTCTGCACGGTCTGCTGGAAGCCGAGGGCGCCGACCAGGTTGGTCAGCTCCACGAAGGTGCCGAACGCCTTGAGCGCGGGCTCGGCCGGGGTGGCGTGCCAGAGGGAGGCGAGCAGGTGGGTCTTGCCGACGCCGTAGCCGCCGTCCAGGTAGACACCGCGGGGGCCGGCCGGGTTCCTGGCCGCCTTGGCCCTGCCGAACCCGAAGAAGCCGCGCCGGCCGGCGCCGGAGGCGTGCGCACCGCCGAGGCCGGTCGCGAAGCCCTCCAGGACCTGCACGGCCTCGGTCTGGCTGGGCTGGTTCGGGTCCGGGATGTATGTGGCGAAGCGGACCGAGTCGAAGCGCGGCGGCGGCACCATCTCCGCGACGAGCCGGTCCGCGGGGACGTGCGGCTCACGGGTGCACAGGGACAGCGGGCCCGCGTCGGTCAAAGGGCTGGAACCGGGGGCTGCGGTGGAGGACGACACGGTCACCCATGCTAAGCGCCGTGTCACACTGCACGACATGCGACGCCTGTTCCCTGTGACCTACGAAACAGCAGCCCAGGCCTTCGGCGGGGGCACGGAGGGGGAGGAGGTGCATGGGACGGCCGGTGCTCGTGCCGCTCATGCGCTGGGTGAGGCCGCCAGGGCCCACCTGCTCGTGAATCGCGAGTGGAGCCTCGCCGAGCTGGCCGGTGCCTACGCCTATCCGGAGCAGGCGCCCGGCTCCGGCCCGCCTCGGCCGTGGCTGCGGGCCAACATGGTGTCCACCCTCGACGGCGCCGGCCAGCACGAGGGGCACTCCCAGCCCATCTCCGGCGCGGCCGACATGCGTGTCTTCGGCACGCTCCGCGCGCTCGCGGACGCGATCGTGGTGGGCGCGGAAACGGTACGTCAGGAGGGGTACCGCCCGGCACGCGCGCGTGCGGAGTTCGCGGAGGCCCGGCAGGCCGCGGGACAGGGCCCGGCCCCGGCGATCGCGATCGTCACCGCCGGCCTCGACCTGGACTTCTCCCTCCCGCTGTTCACCGCGCCGCTGGTGCCCACCCTGATCCTGACCGGCACCGGCGCCCCCTCGGACCGGGTCGCCGCGGCCGAGAAGGCCGGCGCCCGGGTGGTCGTCGCCGGGGAGGGCGCGGCTGTCGACCCGGCCCGCGCCGTACGCGCCCTCGCCGACCTCGGCCTCACCCGGCTGCTCACCGAGGGCGGACCCAGGCTGCTCGGCCAGCTGGTGGCCGCGGAGGTGCTCGACGAGCTGTGCCTGACCCTCTCGCCGATGCTCACCGCGGGGGACGCACAGCGTGTCGCCTGGGGGCCGTCCGTCGCCGATCCGCTCCGCTTCGAACTGGTGTCGCTGCTGGAAGAGGACGGATTCCTGTTCAGTCGTTACCGTCGGTCCTGAAACCGGCGGAATCTGCCGTTCCGTTTGACTTCCGGCGGGCACACTAGGTCCGGCACTACCCGTGCGAGCACGGGGCAGGATGGTTTCCGCAGGGCCCTGCAGGGCCCACGGAGGAGAAGAGGCGCCTGGTGTTCACAAGCGTTCTGATGATCGAGAAGGCCCTGACGTCCGCCGACGTGGAGTTCGTCACCACCTTGCACGGGGACGAGCCGGTCTCCTTCCACGTGCTGCTCCAGCCGCGCGGCGACCAGGCGGACCGTCTGCTGCGGGCCATCGACGACATCGCGCTCGGGGAACTGGACGAGGCGGTTCGTGAGGGTGCGACGCCCGAGGGCGAGCAGGCCCGCAGCGTGGGGCAGCAGGCGCTCGCCGTGTCCCTGACGGCCCTGCGGGCCGCCGGCAGCGAGGCCGAGGGGCGGCTGGTCGAGGATCATCCGCTGGACGCGCTGAAGGCCCTGGTCGCCGAGGTGGCGGCCGACGAGGTCATCGTGCTGACCGATCCTCACTATGTGGAGGAGTTCTTCCACCGGGACTGGGCTTCTCGGGCCCGGCACAAGGTCGGCGTGCCGGTGCTGAAGCTGTTCTCGCACAGCAAGGCCTAGGCGCCGTTGCGGAGCGCATAGGCTAGGGCTGCTCAGGCTCGTACCGGATCTTATGGAGACACGCATGGCACCCGGCCTTCCCACCGCCATGGACCGACCGCACTTCATCGGCATCGGCGGCGCCGGGATGTCGGGCATCGCCAAGATCCTCGCGCAGCGTGGGGCCAAGGTTGCCGGGAGCGACGCCAAGGACTCGGCGACGGCCGACGCGCTGCGGGTCCTCGGCGTGACCGTGCACATCGGGCACGCCGCCGAGCACCTCGCCGACGACGCGAGCTGTGTCGTCGTGTCGTCGGCGATCCGCAAGGACAACCCGGAACTGGCCCGCGCCGCCGAGCTGGGCATCCCGGTGGTGCACCGCTCCGACGCGCTCGCCGCGCTGATGGAGGGCCTGCGGCCGATCGCCGTGGCCGGTACCCATGGCAAGACCACCACCACCTCCATGCTGGCGGTCTCCCTCGGCGAGCTGGGTCTCAAGCCCTCGTACGCCATCGGCGGCGACCTTGACGCGCCCGGCTCGAACGCGCTGCACGGCGAGGGCGACATCTTCGTCGCCGAGGCCGACGAGTCGGACCGCAGCTTCCACAAGTACGCCCCCGAGGTCGCCATCGTCCTCAACGTCGAGCTGGACCACCACGCCAACTACGCCTCGATCGACGAGATCTACGAGTCCTTCGAGACCTTCGCCGGGAAGATCGTGCCCGGCGGCACGCTGGTCGTCTCCGCCGACCACGAGGGTGCGCGGGAGCTGACGCGGCGGCTGGCCGGGTCGGTGCGGACCGTGACCTACGGCGCGGCCGAGGACGCCGACGTACGGGTCCTGGCCGTCGTACCGCAGGGGCTGAAGAGCCAGGTCACCGTGGTGCTCGACGGGCAGGAGCTGACCTTCGCGGTCTCCGTGCCCGGCCGGCACTACGCGCACAACGCGGTCGCCGCGCTCGCCGCCGGCGCCGCCCTCGGTGTTCCCGCCGCCGAGCTGGCGCCCGCGCTGGCCGCCTACACCGGTGTCAAGCGGCGCCTGCAGCTCAAGGGCGAGGTGGCCGGTGTGCAGGTGATCGACTCCTACGCCCACCACCCCACCGAGATGACCGCCGACCTGGAGGCCATGCGCTCCGCCGCCGGTGACTCCCGGATCCTGGTCGTCTTCCAGCCGCACCTGTTCTCCCGCACCCAGGAGCTGGGCACGGAGATGGGCCGGTCGCTGGCGCTCGCCGACGCCTCGGTCGTGCTCGACATCTACCCGGCCCGCGAGGACCCGATCCCCGGGGTGACCAGCGAGTTGATCATCGAGGCCGCGCGTGCGGCGGGCGCCGACGTGACGGCCGTCCACGACAAGGCGGAGATCCCGGCGGTGATCGCGGGAATGGCGAAGCCCGGTGATCTCGTTCTCACCATGGGCGCGGGCGACGTGACCGACCTGGGCCCGCAGATCCTGGACCGCCTGTCGCAGTAGTAAAGGGGCTGAGGCTCATGTCGTACGACGTCGAGAAGCCGGACGAGCAGTGGCGCGCGGAGCTGACGCCGGCCGAGTACGCCGTCCTGCGCCAAGCCGCGACCGAGCCGGCCTTCACCGGTGAGTACACGGACACCAAGGCCAAGGGTGTCTACTCCTGTCGCGCCTGCGGTGCCGAGCTGTTCACCTCCACGACCAAGTTCGAGTCGCACTGCGGCTGGCCGTCCTTCTACGACCCGAAGGACAGCGACGCGGTGGAGCTGATCGAGGACCGCTCCCACGGCATGGTCCGCACCGAGGTCCGCTGCGCCCGCTGCGGCTCTCACCTCGGCCATGTGTTCGAGGGGGAGGGTTATGCGACCCCCACCGATCAGCGGTACTGCATCAACAGCATCTCGCTGCGGCTGGAGCCGGAGGAGCAGTAGGGGGTTGTTTGAGATTCTGTGAGGGTGTTGGGTGTGCCGCGCTGGATCCAGTCCCGTCGCAGGCCCCTGCCCGCCGACCGCCACCGTCGAGAGCACGGGGCCGGCGAGCCGGAGGGTGCGGACGCGGCGCGGCTGGAAGCCCTGCGGGCCGCCGCCGGCGGGATCGGCACCACCCTCGACGAGGGCACGACCTGCGCCGAGCTGACCCGGGCCGCCGTACGGCTGGCCGGAGGCGGGGCCGCGGTCATGCGCCGGACCGGGAAGATCGTCTCCGGGTACGAGGCGATCGCCGGGGAGGCGGACCTGCTCCCCGACGCCCGCTGGGCCATGGCCGTGGCCCGGGACGCGGGCGTCCCGGCGGCCGACAGACAGCCGGAACCCTGGATCGAGCAGCCGTCCACCGGCCTCGGACGTCACGCGCTCTGCGCGCCCCTGACCAGCGGCAGCGACCAGTACGGCGTGCTGGTCGCGGCACGGCACAGGCGGCGGTTCACCCGCACGGAGGCCGAGCAGCTCGCCCTTCTCGCCGAACGCGCCGCCTCGCACATCCGGCACGCCCGCGCCTACGAACAGGTCAGCACCACGGCCGGTGACCTGCAACGCGCTCTGCTTGCGGAGCCCGGCCGACCGCACCCGAACCTGGACGTCGCCATCCGCTACCTCCCGGTCGGCAGCCGGGTGCTGGTCGGCGGCGACTGGTGCGAGACCGTACGGCTCCACTTCGGCCGCACCCTGCTGGTCGTCGGCGATGTCATGGGCCACGGCCTCGAGGCCGCCGTCGACATGAGCGCCTACCGCTCCTCGCTGCGCTACATCGCCTCCTCCGAACTGCCCCCGCACCGGGTGCTGCGGCAGATGGACGACATCGCCGCCGGTGAGGCCGAGCGAAGGCCGGCCACCTGTCTGCTCGCGCGCGTGGACCCCGGCCGGGGGCAGGTCACCCTGGCCAGCGCCGGCCATCTGCCGCCCGTGCTCATCGACCGGGACGGCTCGACCTCACTGCTGCCCGTCACCGTGGGGCCGCCGCTCGGCACCGGCCTCGGCGGATACGAGTCGACCACCCACACGCTGGACCCCGGACAGACCCTCGTGCTGTTCACCGACGGCCTGGTGGAACGCCGCGGCGAGGACATCGACCGCTCCCTCGCCCGTATAGCGGCCCTGCGCTTTCCCACCGGCAACGGTGTGGACGACGTCCTGGACACCATCCTGAGCGGCCTGGACGCGCGCCACGCGGAGGACGACGTCGCGGTCCTCGCGGCACGGCCGCACACGCGGCAGACGGTCGGGGAGGCACTGGACGGCGTCGAGGTGACGGGGTGACGGTGCGCACGGCCATGCCCTGACCGGGCGCGTGCCGACCGCCCCGGCTTTCCGTCACCGTCCGTTCAGGCACCCGCGTGCAGCAGCGCCGACCAGGTCCAGGGCCGTTCCGGGGCGGCCGTGCGCAGGGCCCGTACGGTGTGGTGGAGGGCGAGGGCCGCGGGCAGCGGGCCGGGGTCCGGCAGGGCGGGGGCCAGGGTGCGGTGGAAGGCGGCCGCCGCGTCGGCGGCGAAATCGTCCCCCACCTCCCAGAGCGTGGCCACCGACTGGGTGTAGCCGGCCAGCTGGAAGGCGGAGGCGAGGTGGATCACCTCGTCGACGAGGGCGGGCGCGGAGCTGCCCCGGCCCGTTCCGCAGGCCGACAGATAGGCCAACTCGGCCGACTCCAGGTGCAGTTCCGCGATCTCCCCGATGTGCAGGTCGCCGTCGGCGAGCAGCAGCCGGCCGGCCGCCGTGTCCTGCGGGTCGCTGTCCGCGTGGCAGGCGAAGTGCACCACCGAGGCGTCGAGCACCGCCGTACGCACCGCCTCCCGGGTGGCGGCCGCTCCGATCAGCGGCGTGCCGCCGCCCGCCGCGACCGCCGTGGTGGCCTCGGCGACCGTCCGGGCCAGCGGCGCCTGCCCGGCCGTCTCGGGCATCGCCACCGCGAGGACTCCCCGCCGGCCGGGGTCCGCGCGCCGGCGGGCCCGGCTGAACAGCAGGGCGCGCAGCGTGGGCGTATAGGAGGAGGCCACCCGGTCGAGGACCGCCGCGCCCGCCGGTGCGCCCGGGCCGTGATGCCCGGCGGCGTGCAACGGGAAGGAGTTGAGCACGCCCGACGGGGCCCACCACAGGCGCGGCCAGGGCGCACCCGGCTGCGGAGGGCCGGTGAACCCCAGGGTGTCCAGGACCGGTTCGGCCAGGACGTCCCACAGCCAGGCCAGCGTGCCCGTGAAGATCTCCCGCGCCTCCGCGAACAGCGGATCGCGCGGCCCGGCGGTCAGCACCTCGACGGCCAGCCGGAACGACTCGGCCTGCGCGACGAGGTCCGAGGCGTACAGGCGGGGCAGCTTCACCGTGCGCAGCCCGTCGGGGCACAGCGCGAGGGCGTCGCAGCGGCGCGGGTGGACGTTGACGCTGACCACGGGCCCCTCCGCGGCGGCGGGCAGCAGGTCGTCCAGGCCGAGCGGCAGCGGGGTGAGGAACCGCCGGAAGCCCGGACGCTGCTGGAGTTCGGTGATCAGCCGGGCCGCCTCCTCCTGCGCGACACGGTACCGGTCCGCCTCCTCGTCACTGGGCCAGCGGCCGGGATCCCGGTCGCGGCGCAGCGACCGGAGGCCGTCCAGCGCGGTCCGGAGCCGGGCATAGCGGTCGGTGTCGGCGCTGTGCAGCACGGAGAGTTCGCGGCGGGCGTTGAACGCGGTGGACAACAGGTGCGCCCGGCCGTCCTCCAGACTCTCCAGGGCGCCCACGGGGTCGCGGTCGTCCAGGGCCTTGGCGGCCGAGTCCGAGGCCAGCCGGGTCACCAGGCTGGGGGACTGCCCGGGCTGCTCGGTGCGGTGCAGTTCGGCGCCGAGCAACTGGCCGTTGCGGATGCGGGAGTGCACCGCGGACGTCCACTGCGACAGCAGCATGACGGTCCGCAGCTCCGGGTCGGGTACGGCGGTCAGCTCGCGGGCGATCTCCTCGGCCTCGGTGAAGTCCGCCTCCTCGGACCACAGCGCGTACCGGATGAACAGTGCGAGAGCCAGGGAGCTGCGTGTCTCGTCGTACTCCCGTGTGCCGGGGGCCAGTTCGGACAGCGTGTCACGGGCCGCCCGGACGCCTCTCTCCAGATACTCCAACTGGTCGAAGGGCGACTCGAACGCGTACGCCAACGCCGTGTAGCCGCCGAAGAGTTCGGGGGCGATGCCCAGCTCCTGCATCCGCTGCGGCATGTCCTCGACCATCTCGCGCAGCAGGGGCAGCGAGGCGCGCATCCGGCCGAGCCTGGCCTCGTCCGCGTCCGGCTCGTGCATCAGCCTCGCCAGGGTCAGCATGGCCTGCCCGTCCTTCACCAGACGGTACTCGCGGGTGTCCGGCGCCAGCCGGTGCAGCAACCGCTCGTGGACGTCGAAGACTTCGTCGAGGCGGCTCGTGTCGACCGGTTCCCGCACCGCCGGTACGGGTTCCGGGTCGGCGGTGCGGCCCTCCATGAACTCGGCCAGCGCCTGGGCGCGCTCGTCCTCGGGCAGCCGGGCGATGCGCCGCAGCTCCAGTTCGACGGCCCTGGTGATGATGTCGTCGAGGGAGACCTCCTCGGGGTAGCCGAGCAGCAGCGAGCCGAAGTCCATCAGCTCCTGGCTGCGACTGCCGCCGCCCTCCGGGCCCATGCCGAGCAGGCGCATCACCGCGGCGATGGGGTGGCCGTCGCCCTCGCCGGACAGCGCGGACCGCATGATGGCGTCGATCGCGTCCGAGTCGGCCTCCTGCTCGGGGCTGAGGTCCGCACGGGAGGACAGCTCGCCGTTCAGCACGGCCGCCCGGTACAGCAGCCCTTCGGCCTTCCCGGCCTGCTCGGTGTCGTCGGCGAACACGGCGTCGGCGCCGGTCAGCAGATCGATGGCCTCCTGCGGCCGCCGCGCGGCGATCAGGCTGTCCGCCAGCCGCAGCATGACGTCCGCACACTCCGGGTGGCCCACGGGCGTCAGGCCGAGCAGCCGGCGCAGGACGTCGACGGCCTCCGCGGCCTGGGCGGCCGAGCGCGTCCGGTCGCCCCGGGGCATGCCGATCCGGGTGGCCCCGGCCAGCCGGTCGAGACGGTCCCGCAGCGCCTCCGTCTCCTCGGCCGGAGTGAGGTCGACGGAGCGGCGGAGCGCGGCCACGGCCTCCTCCCGCACCTCGGGGCCCACCTCCTCGTCCTCGTCGGCGCTCGCGGCGTACATGGTGAGGGCGTAACCGAGGTCGGAGTGCATCTGCGCCACGTTCTCGTCGGCCGGGCCGGCGCTCCGGGTCGCCGTGCGCAGCAACCCGGCCGACTCCGCCAGCAGAGAGCGGCTCTCGGTCGCACCCGCCTGGGCCATCAGCGCGAGACCGAGTCCGTTGGCGCAGCGGGCGTGATTGGGGTGGTCCGGGGGAGTGGCGGCGAACGCGGTGCGCAGCACGGCGACGGCCTCGGCGACCCGTCCGGGTCGGTCCTCGCCGCGGACGCTGCCGAGCAGCAGCGCATAGCCGAGGTTGCAGCCGGCCAGCGCCCGGTCGTGTCCCTCGGGCGCGAGGTACGGCATGGCCTGCCGGGTCAGCCGGGCGGCCGCCTCCCAGGCCTCGGGCCAGGCCAGCACGATGCCCAGCTCCAGCAGCAGCATCGCCACGTTGGAGAGGGACGCGGCATGCTCGTGGACGATCGCCTGGGGTTCCTCGGGACGCCGGCCCTCGGGGCCGAGCAGCTCGTCGAGACCGGCGCGCAGCGGCGGCGGCAGGACGTCCGGGGTGCCGGGCAGATGGCAGTAGAACGGCGCGAGCAGCAGCAGGCCGTTACGGCCGTCCAGGTCGGCGGTCGGGGCCTCGGGCCGGGTGTCCGCGCGGACCAGCAGCGCCAACCCGAGCGTGTACGCCACCTCCTGGTCGACGTCGTGACCGCCGTCCGGGCCGGTGTCCACGAGGTGCCGTGCCAGTGCGTCGGTCTCGGCGTACGCCTCCTCCGTGTGCAGCGCCGCGGCGCCGTCCGGACTGCCGAGGCCGTCCAGCCGGGCCCGGATCGCCAGCAGCAGCCGCTCCCGCCCGGCCCGGCCGTCCTCGCCGGCCGGCTCCTGTTCCCGAGCCGTGTCCGTCGTCATGTTCCGCACCTCCCGGCCCCGCCCGTGCGGGTCCCGTCACCTGTGCCGTGGGCCAGCCCCCTTGCGGAACCGCTCGGTGACCTCCGGCCCGATGCTCACCCGTGCCGGACGGGTCTCCGGGTCGAACCGCTCGAACAGCTCCGGCAGATGGACGTCCACGGCGGACTCCACCAACTCCGCGTACGCGTCGGCGCGTTCCCGTCCACGCCGCCAGGCCACCAGGCCCGCGCCCGCCCCGGCCACGGCGGCCGGCCACCACACCGCGCCCAGCAGCAGATACAGCACCGCCCAGCCGCCCAGACGCATCGCCTCGTCCAGCCGCTGCCGGGACTCGGTGAGCGGCAGGCGCGTGGACTCCGGCAGCAGCAGCCACAACCGGGGCCAGGCATCGCCCAGTTCCGTCCGGTACTGGAGCCGGATGCGCACCACCGGCGCGCGCAGCCGGTCCCCGATCCAGGTCGGGCACTGCGGCCGGACCAGCGCCACCTCGTTGCGCGCGGCCTCTCGAGCGCCCGACCCGTCCGTTCCCTCGGCGCGTCGGCAGGCCGCGTCACGGGCCTCCCACAGGCGCCGACGCCGCTCGGTGAGCCGGTCCGCGAGGCGGCCGAGCGGGCCCGGCCAACTGCCCTGGAGGGCACGCTCGTACGGCCCCGCCAGCGCGTCGGCCAGCAGTGCGGCGGCGAAGGACGCGGCCAGCACCCCGAGCAGCAGCACCGCCGTACGCGTCGAGCCCGACCCGTCGGCGGTCAGCGCCCGCAGCCGGTGCCGCAGCAGCTCCAGGTCCGCCCAGTGCTTCTGGTTCAGGGTCAGACCGGCGGCCGCCACCGCGGTGAACACCAGTCCCGGCAGCACCAGGGCCGCCGCCCAGCGCTCGGCCAGCTTCCGGCCCACATCCGTGACCAGCCCGGTGAGCATGCCGGTCCGCTCAGCTCTCGGCGTCGAAGCGCAGGGCGAGGTCGAACACCTCGCACACCGGCAGTTCCCGGTCCGCCCGCCGCCGCTCCCGCCGGGCGCAGACCGCGTGCGGGCAGACGTGTTCGCCGGGCACCGCGTAGGGGCCGTCGTCGACGATCGCGGTCGGCAGCGTCGACCGCGCCGCCCCGGGCTCATCCTCCTGCCCGGGCTCGGGGGCGCGCAGCAGGCCCAGCTCGGACAGGTACTCCTCGACCGGCTCACCGGCCCGGGCGGCCCGCACCGCCCGGTCGATCACCAGGCGCTTCGCCGCGCCCACCGGCCCCCTGTGCATCCGGCGCAACCGGGGCAACTGGCCGCAGAGCAGCGCAACTTGTTGATCACGGTCCTCATGTGACGACACATCACCCATGGTAGTCGGATCCTCTACGCTTGATCCCGGGATCGGCCCGACAGGCACCGACGGCCGGAAGAGCGCACCAACGGACGGGGGTACGGGTGGACGTTCTGCTCGGCACCGGGGACGGCGAAGACGCCGCGCAGACCGCGACCGGGGAAGACGCGGCGCAGCCCGCGGACGCGCCCCCCGCCCCGCACGTTCCGAGACCGCCCGCGCCCCGCGCCACCTTCCGCCGGGACCTGCGCACCGTGCAGAACCGGCTGTGGACCGCCTCCGGGGCCGGGGTCGGCGCGCTGGTGTGCCTCCTGTCCGCCGACGGCGCCCGCGCGGTGGGGGCGCCCGCACCCGTGGTCGCCGAGAGCCTGCTCGGCGCGGCCGTCCTCACCCTGCTCGGCCTGCGCCTGCTGCTCACCTCCTTGCTTCCGGTCGTGCTGACGGTCGACGGGACGGGTCTCGAGTGGCGCGGCCCGCTGCGCCGGTTACGGCTGCCCTGGGCGGACGTCGAACGGGTCTGTGTGGTCCCGGCCGCGGACCGCCGCCTGCTCGGTACCGGCCACCGCTTCCCGGAACAGCTGCTGCTGCGGACGACCACGCCGGCCGCCCGGCGCGGCTCCGGACTCCTCTCCCGCGCCCTGGAGTTGACGCCCCGTCCGGACCGGGCCTGGGACGGGCTGACCATCGACCTGCGCCTGCTGGACGCCGACCCCGCCTCCGTCGACCGGGCGTTCGAGGCACACGCAGGCCCCCGCTGGCGCCGTACCGGACTGCCCCCGCAGGGGGACGCGGGCCACCGGATCCCGGGCCGGCTCCGCTCCCCGTCCGCCGTCCGCCTCGCGCGCCAGGGCCGGCGGCTGTCGTTCGCCGTCTGGCTGCTCTGCTGCTGGGGCTACCTGTGGCACAGCGAGGTCCGCCCGGGCGCCGGCCTGCACTGGCCGTACGTGGGCGCCGCGGTCGCCGCCCCCGCCGTCGTCCTGCCCGTGCTGGAGGCGCTCGACCGGCTGCTCGGCAGACGGTGCGCCCTGTTCCTCGACTCCGGGGGCCTCAGGCTGCGCGTCGGCGCCGACGAACGGACCCTGCCCTGGACCGTGCCCGGCGGCCTGGAGATCGACTCCCCGCCCGGTGCCGGCGGCGACCGACGCCCCCGCTGGACCCTCCACGCCCGCTCCGCCTCCGCCCCGTCGGCCCGGGTCCGCCGGTCGGCACCCGCCGGCCCCCTCCCGCCGCCGGTCGCCGAACCACTGCGCGGCTGCTTCCGCACGGTCCCCGGCGGCCCACTGGAGATCGTGCCCGTCCTGGCGGGCCCCGTCGGCGCGGCCCACGGACTCTCCGTCCACCCCGAGCAACTCGCCTACGTCCTCGGCACGTACGGCGTCCGGGTCGCCGGACCGGCCCGCGGCAGCGAGGCCGCGCGGCGCTGGAGCAGCCCCGCCCTCGACCCCGTACCCCCGCCCCCGGACCCGCCGCCCCCGCCGCCCGCCTCCCGCACCACCGCCGTCGGCGAGGTCCGGGTCCTGCGGGTGGCGCGCACCGCGACCCGCGGATACCGCACGATCGCGGCGGCACTGGGCGCCCACACCGGCGCCGGCCCCGTGTGCGTCCTGGTCGAACCGGGCCGCTACCCCGAACCGCTCGTCCTCAAGGGCGATGTGGAGATCCGAGCCGTGCGCGGGCCCGGCACCGTGACCGTCGAGCGCGCCACCGAGACCGCGGTCAGCGTGACCGGCAGTGCGGTGCTGACCGGGCTGACCGTCGTCGCCCGCGGCAAGGCCGCCGTGGCGGCCGGCGCGGGCCGGCTCGTCCTGCGCGACTGCCGGCTGGCCGGACACACCGGAGCGGTTGCGCTGAGCGCCGCGGCGGACGCCGAGGTCAGCGTGACGGGCGGCCAGTTCGTCGTCGGCACCGCCGCGCTGAGCGGTGCCCGCGCCGTCTTCCACCGGACCCGGTTCGCCGAGGCCGAGCAGGACGCCCTCCTCGTCTCCGACGGCGCCCGGGCCGAGGTGACCGGCTGCACCTTCGCCGACACCCGCGGCAGCGCCGTCCATGTCACCGGTGCCGACAGCCACGCCCGGCTCAGCAACTGCACGTTCACCGGCACCGGCGGCCACGGCGTCCTCGCCGACCGGCACGGCACGGCCGAGGTGCGCGACTGCCGGTTCCTGGACCTCGCCGGCACCGCGCTGGGCTTCCGCGACCAGGGCCACGGCACCGTCGTGGACACCCGGGTGAGCGGCGCGAACGCCGGTGCGGTCGTCGCCGGCGGCGCCGACCCGGTCCTGCGCGACTGCACCTTCGAGGGCTGCCGGGCCGTCGGCGTCCGGGTGACCGAGGAGGCCGTGTGCCGGCTGGAGGACTGCTCCTTCTCCCGCGCCTCCAACGCCGCCCTGCACGTCGAGCAGCAAGGCAGACTGCGCGTCGACGGCTGCCGGGTCGACGGCGCCCGCAAGGGCGTGGTCGTGGAGAACGGCCACGCCGTCCTCGCCCGCCTCGACGTCCGCGCCCTCACCGCGTCGGCGGTCCGGCTCTGCCAGGACGGCACCGTCGAGGTCACCGGACTGCACGCGGAGGACTGCCGCTACGGGGTCTACGGCTCCGACACCGGCTCGGCCGGCGAGATCACGGGAGCGGTCCTGCGCGGCATGGGCGACAGCGGCCTCGTCCTCACCGGCTCCGCCCGGCTCACCGTCCGCGACGTCCGCGTCGAAGGCACCCTCGGCGACGGCCTCCTCGTGCGCGACACCGCGGACCTGACCGCGCGCGGATGCACGGTCGAGGGGGCCGGACGGCACGGCGTCCACCTCATGGACAGCGCCGGCCTGACCGCGGCGGAGCTAGCCGTGACCGGCTCCGGCGCCCACGGTCTGCTGGCCGTCGGCAGCAGCCACTTCGACCTCCGGGACAGCGCCCTGACCGGCAGCGGGAGCGACGGTCTGCACGCCGGGAGCGGCGCCGGCGGCCGGGTCCGGGACAGCAGGATCACCGGCAGCCACGGCGAGGCGGTGTCCGGCGAGGGAACCGTGCACTGCACGTCGCTGACCACCGACGAACGGCCGCCGGCGACGCCCGCGCCCGGTGCCGGGGACCCGCGGTCCGAACTGGACGCCCTGATCGGCCTGTCCGAGGCCAAGCGCCAGGTGCGCACCCAGACCGATCTGCTGAGGCTGGCCGGCCTGCGCCGCGAGGCGGGGCTGCCCGAGCCGCCCGGCGGCCGTCACCTGGTCTTCTCCGGCCCCCCGGGCACCGGGAAGACCACCGTGGGCCGCCTGTACGGCCGTATCCTCGCCGACCTCGGCATCCTCACCGACGGCCGGCTGGTCGAGGTGCACCGCAGCGACCTGGTCGGCCAGTACCTCGGCTCCACCGCGCTGAAGACCCGTGCCGCCTTCGACAGCGCCCGCGGCGGAGTCCTCTTCATCGACGAGGCCTACAGCCTCTCCCGCCGCTTCGGGGTGGGGCACGACTTCGGCCAGGAGGCCATCGACGAGCTGACCAAGCTGATGGAGGACCACCGGGACGACGTCGTCGTGATCGCGGCCGGGTACCCGGCGGAGATGGACGAGTTCCTCACCGCCAACCCCGGCCTGGCGTCCCGGTTCTCCCGTACGGTGACCTTCCGGCCCTACAGCCCGAACGAGCTGGTGCGGATCGTACGGCACCTGGCCGCGGTGCACGGGTTCGAACTGGACGCCGGGGTGGACGAGCTGCTGCTGGCCCGGTTCCGCTCCCGCGCGGGCTCGGAGGGGCCCGCCAACGGGCGGGACGCGCGGACGCTGTTCGAGGACATGGTGGAACGGCTGGCGGTGCGGCTCGCGGAGGTGGAGCGGCCGGGGCACCAGGAGTTGCTGGTGCTGCGCACGGACGATCTGCCGGACTCCTGACCGGCAGGGTCGCTCAGTGCGGAGGCCTGCGGGGCAGGGTGACCGTGAACACCGTCAGTCCGTCCTCCCGCTCCAGCCGCAGGCCCCCGCCGTGCGCCTCCGCCAGCCCGCGCGCCACCGCCAGCCCGAGCCCGCTGCCGCCCCGGTCCCGGCTGCGGGCCCGGTCCACGCGGTAGAAGCGGTCGAAGACGCGGGCACGGTCGGCGGCCGGGATGCCCGCGCCCGTGTCGGCAATCCGCACCGAGGCCGTGCCCGGGCCGGCCGACACCGCCACCGACACCTTCGTACCGGCCGGCGTGTGCACGGCCGCGTTGGTGAGGAGGTTGTCCAGGACCTGGCGGATACGGACGGGATCCAGGCGCAGCCGCACCGGACCGGGGCCGGTGGCGACGGTCAGCGGGTGGTCCGGGTGGCCCGCGCGGAAGGCGTCCGCCGCCTCGCGCACCAGGCCGGTGAGGTCGGTGTCCTCCGGGCGCAGCGGGGCCTCCACCTCGGCCGCGTCCAGCCTCGCGAGCAGCAGCAGGTCGTCGAGGAGGACGGACATGCGGGCGGCCTCGGCGCGCAGCCGGGCCAGATGGCGGTCGCGTTCGGCGGGCTCGTTGGCGGCCGCGTACTGGAACAGGTCGGCGTAGCCGCGCACCGACATCAGGGGGGTGCGCAGTTCGTGGGAGGCGTCCGCGACGAAGCGGCGCAGCCGCTGCTCGGCCTCGGCACGTACGGCGAGGGAGTCGTCGATGTGCTCCAGCATCGTGTTGAAGGCGGTGCGCAGCTCCGCCACCTCCGGACCGCCGTCCCGCCCGTCCGCACGCGCCGGCAACCGCGCCGCCGACTCCGTCAGATCGTGCGAGGCGATGCCATGGGCGGTGTGCGCCATGTCGCTGAGCGGTTTGAGCCCGCGCCTGAGCGTCCTGCGACCGAACACCACGAGCGCCAGCAGCGCGAGCCCGAAGGCGACCACCTGCACCGTGACGAGCCGCCGCACGGTGTTCTCGATGTCGTCCATGGGTGCGCCGCTGACCAGGACCACACCGGGCTCGACCTCGCAGGCCCGCAGCCGGTACTCGCCCTGGCCCTCGAGGCGGTCGGTGCGCAGCACCTCGGTGCCCGCAGCGATCTGCGCCCTGGCCACGGCGGTGAGGCCGGCGATGTCCTCGGGCAGGTCGGTCGACTCCTCGGGGCTGCGCAGGACGGGGGTGCCGTCCGACACGTCGTACACGGCGTAGTACCAGCGGTAGTACTTCTTGCCCTGGAGGGTCCCCTGTTCCGCGATGCTCTTGGACTGGGCGACCTGGGCCAGCCCCAGCTGGGCGTCCAGCTGGTCCGACAGATAGTTCCGCATGTACGTCGTCAGGGCCGTGCCGACCACCGCGAACACCACCAGCGACAGCACGCCGAGGCCCAGGGCCAGGCGGGTGCCGAGGCGGAGCCTGCCGTAGGCCCGGCGCAGCCGGGCGGTCACCTGGCCGCCTGCCGCACGGCGTATCCGAAGCCCCGCGCGGTGTGGATCAGCGGCTCCGTGCCCGTCTCGTCGAGCTTGCGGCGCAGCCGGCTGACGACCAGCTCGACGACGTTCGAGCGGCCGCCGAAGCCGTACTCCCAGACGTGGTCGAGGATCTGCGCCTTGGTGAGCACGGACGGCGACTTGCGCATGAGATAGCGCAGCACCTCGAACTCGGTGGGCGTCAGGGCGAGCAGCCGCTCCGCGCGCCGCACCTCGCGGGTGTCCTCGTCCAGGGTCAGGTCGGCGACCCGCAGTACGGACCGCTGGAAGCCGGGTCCGGCGCTGCGCCGCAGCACCGTGCGCAGCCGGGCCATCAGCTCCTCCACCGCGAACGGCTTGACCAGGTAGTCGTCCCCGCCCCGGGTGAGCCCGGCGACCCGGTCGGCGACGCCGTCGCGCGCGGTCAGGAACACCACGGGGACCATCGTCCCCGAGCGGCGCAGCCGGTCGAGAACGCCGAAGCCGTCGATGTCCGGCAGCATCAGGTCCAGGACCACGATGTCCGGCTCGAACTCGGCGGCCCGGGCGAGGGCCTGCTCGCCGGAGTACGCGGTGACCGCCTCCCAGCCCTCGTACCGGGCGACCGTGGCGACCAGGTCGGCGATCGGCGGGTCGTCGTCCACGACCAGCAGTCGTACTTTCTCCACCCGCTCATCCTCCTGCACCGGCTCCGCGGCGCCAGACCCGGCCGTTCCCACCAGGCACATCGATATCCAGTTGAAAGTCGTCCGACAGGAGATCGACAGCAATCCCGGGCGAAGCTCGACTCCCAGGTCCCGATCAAGGAGCCGCCGTCCGTGACGACCCTCCAGTCCCGCCCCGCACCACCCTCCTCCGCGATACGCCCCCGGGCCGTGGCCCGCACCGGCCTGTACGCGCTGCTGGCCGCCAACGCCGTCGTCGTCGCCGTCCTGTTCGCCCGGGCGGGTCTCGGCTCCAACGCGCTGATCCTCCTCGGCCGCCTCGCCGGGCTCTGCGGCGCGCTCGTCATGGCCTTCCAGCTGCTGCTGGTGGCCCGGCTGCCGTGGCTGGACCGCCGCATCGGCATGGACCGGCTCACCTCCTGGCACCGCTGGACCGGCTTCGCCGTGCTGTGGACGCTCCTCGCGCACCTGGTCCTCATCACCTTCGGGTACGCCCAGCTGTCCTCCCTGGACCCGGTGGACCAGCTCGTCGACCTCGCCGAGACCACCGAGGGCGTGCTGCGGGCGATCGTCGCGTTCGCCCTGATCGCGGTGGTGGGCGCGGTGTCCGCGCGCTGGGCCCGGCGCCGGCTGGCCTACGAGACCTGGCACTTCGTCCACCTGTACACCTACCTGGCCGTGGTGCTCGCCTTCACCCACCAGGTCGCGACCGGTACGACCTTCACCGCGTCCGCCGCCGCACGGGCCTACTGGTACACGCTGTGGGGCACGGCCCTCGGCGCGGTCCTCGCGGGCCGGCTGGTCCTGCCGCTGTGGCGCAACCTGCGACACCGGCTCAGGGTCGCGGCCGTCGTCCCCGAGTCCGACACCGTCGTGTCGGTGTACGTCACCGGCCGCGACCTCGACCGGCTGCCCGCCGTCGCCGGCCAGTTCTTCCTCTGGCGGTTCCTGACCCCGGGCCGCTGGTGGCAGGCCAACCCCTTCTCGCTGTCCGCCGCCCCCGACGGCAACCAGCTGCGACTGACCGTCAAGACCGCCGGTGACGGCACCGCCGCCCTGCGCCGACTGAAGCCCGGCACCCGGGTCTTCGCCGAGGGCCCCTACGGCGCCTTCACCACCCTGCACCGCACCCGCCCCGACACCCTGCTCATCGCGGGCGGGGTCGGCATCACCCCGATCCGCGCCCTGCTGGAGGAGATCGAGGGCCATGTCGTCCTCCTCTACCGGGTGACGGCCGAGCGGGACGCGGTCCTGTACGGGGAGCTGTCCGAACTGGCCGCCGCCAAGGGCGCCCAGCTGCACCTGGTCACCGGGCCGGCCGTGCCCGACCTGCTCGCGCCGCGCGAACTGGCCCGGCTGGTCCCGGACATCGGGAACCGCGACGTGTTCGTCTGCGGCCCGCCCGGGATGACCACGGCGGTCCTGCGCCACCTGCGTGACATGGGCGTACCCGAGCGGCAGATCCACTTCGAGCGCTTCAGCCTGGCGGGATGAGGACATCGAGGATGAGGAGAACGAACACGTGAAGCGAGCACTGCCCGTCCTGGCTCTGACGGTGGCCGGACTCGTCCCGCTGTGGCGCTACGAGCCGTCGCACCGGACCACCGCCACCGAGGCCGCCCCGGCACCCACGGCCGCCGCGTCCGGCCGGGTCGTGGCCGAGCCGACCGTCTCCACCGAGAAGGGCGACGTCCAGGTCGAGGTGACCCTCGACGGGGACCGGATCAGCGCCGTACGGATGCTGAAGCAGCCGGACAGCGCCCAGACCGAGGGCGCCGTACCGACGCTGATCGAGGAGACGCTGCGGGCGCAGAGCGCCGACGTCGACACGGTGTCCGGGGCCACGATCACCAGCGAGGGATACCGGAAGTCGCTGCAGGCCGCGCTGGACGGGGCCTAGATGCTGCGGCGCGTCGAGCACGTGATGGGGCTCCCGGTGTCGCTGCGCGTCGACGACGAGGGGGTCCCGCATGCCGTCGCGGACGGGGTGTTCGCCTGGCTGCGCGAGGTGGACCGCCGGTTCAGCCCCTTTCGGGCGGACAGCGAGGTGTGCCGGCTGGACCGGGGCGAGCTGGGCGCCGACGACGTGAGCGCGGACCTCGCCGAGGTCCTGGGCCTGTGCGAGGAGTACCGGAGCGCGACCGGCGGCGCCTTCGACGCCCGGCTGCCGGGGCGGGGGCCCCTGGATCCCTCCGCGGTGGTCAAGGGCTGGGCGGTGCAGCGGGCCGCGGAGTTGCTGACGGCGGCCGGGGCGCGGCGGTTCTGCCTCAACGCCGGGGGTGACGTGGTCGTCGCCGGCGGGCCGTGGCGGGTGGGGATACGGCATCCCGAACGGGCCGACCGGGTGTGCGCGGTGCTGGAGGTCACCGAGGGGGCGGTGGCGACCTCCGGGCGGTACGAGCGCGGGGACCACATCCTCGACGGGCGCACCGGACGCCCGGCGACCGGGCTGCTCAGCCTGACCGTGCTGGCCCCGACCCTGACCGAGGCGGACGCCACCGCCACAGCCGCCTTCGCGTTGGGGGCGGAAGGCGTGGCCTGGGCCGCCGCCCGGCCCGGCTGCGAGGTGTTCGCGGTCGACGCCGGTCGGCGGGTGGTGCGGTCGGCGGGGGTGCCGGTGGCGGGGGTCGGCTGACGGGTCCTCAGGGGGTGCCGGCCGTCGTGGCTGCCGCTGCTCTCGGGGCGGACGGCGTGATGTGGGCCGCGGGCGAGGTGTTCGCGGTGGACGTCGGGTGGTGCGGTCGGCGGGGGTGCCGGTCGTGGGTCCTCAGGGGATGCGGGCGACCGCTGCGTAGATGCCGCTCCCCTCGGGGGCGGGCGTCGGAGGCGTCCGGAACCACTCCGTGGCTGTCACCAGGCCCGGCTCGACCAGCTCCAGGCCGTCGAAGAAGCGGGCGACCTCGGCACGCGTGCGGAAACCGAGGCGGATGCCGCCCTTGGCGTATTCGGCGGTGACCTGTTCCGCCAGTTCCGGGTAGAGGTCGGAGGCGGCGTGCGACAGCACGAGGTGGCTGCCCGACGGCAGGACGGCCAGCAGTTCGCGAACGATCGCGTGGGGATCCTGGTCGTCGGGGATGAAGTGCATCAGCGCGATCAGTGACAGCGCGACGGGCCGTTCGAAGTCGAGCACACCGCGCGCGTGGTCGAGGATCTCCGCGGGGCGGCGCACATCGGCCTCGATGTAGTCCGTGGCGCCCTCGGGCCGGCTGACGAGCAGGGCCTCGGCGTGCCGCAGCACGATCGGATCGTTGTCGGTGTAGACGACCCTCGCGGTCGGCACGATGTTCTGGACGATCTGGTGCAGGTTGGGCTCGGTGGGGACACCGGTGCCGATGTCGAGGAACTGGTCGATGCCCTGGGCGGCGAGCCAGGCCGCGGCGCGGTGCATGAACGCGCGGTTCTGCCGGGCGGCGTCGTGCGCCTCGGGCGGCAGCTTCCTGCCGACCGCCTCGTCGACCGGGTAGTTGTCCTTGCCGCCCAGCAACCAGTCGTAGACCCGCGCGGGATGGGCCTTGCCGGTGTCTATGTGCGGAACGTCGGGCGTACCAACCGTCATCACGGACTCCGTTGCGCGAGTGGATCGAGAGGTGCTGCCGATCGTGCAGTCTCGCACAGGCAAAAGTGCCGCAACACTCGCCGTCTACACTCTCCCGACAACGGCCAGGCCTCGCCAAAACCGAAGGGTACCCGGCGTTTTGATACGGATAGATGCAGTCACCAAGCGGTACCCGGACGGCACGGTGGCCGTCGACCGCCTGTCGTTGGAGATACCGGACCGGGCGATCACGGTCCTCGTCGGCCCCTCCGGCTGCGGCAAGACGACGACCCTGCGGATGATCAACCGGATGGTCGAACCCAGCGAGGGCAGCATCCTCCTCGACGGCAAGGACATCCGGCAGCAGCCGGTCAACACCCTGCGCCGGTCCATGGGATACGTCATCCAGAACGCCGGTCTCTTCCAGCACCGCACCATCATCGACAACATCGCCACCGTGCCCCGCCTGCTCGGCTGGAGCAAGCAGAAGGCCCGGGAACGGGCCGCGGACCTGATGGAACGGGTCGGGCTCGACACCGCGCTCGCCAAGCGGTACCCGTACCAGCTCTCGGGCGGCCAGCAGCAGCGCGTCGGGGTGGCCCGGGCGCTCGCCGCCGACCCGCCGGTGCTCCTGATGGACGAACCCTTCTCCGCCGTCGACCCGGTCGTACGCAAGGGGCTCCAGGACGAACTGCTGCGGATCCAGGACGAGTTGGGCAAGACCATCGTCTTCGTCACGCACGACATCGACGAGGCCATCAAGCTCGGCACCATGGTCGCCGTACTGCGCACCGGCGGCAGGCTCGCGCAGTTCGCCCCGCCGGCGGAACTGCTCAGCGCGCCCGCCGACCCCTTCGTCGAGGACTTCCTCGGCGCCGATCGCGGCATCCGACGGCTGTCCTTCTTCCCCTCCGCCGACCTGGAGCTGCAGACCGCTCCCGTCGTCGCGATCGACGCCGGCGCCGAGAAGCTCGCCTCGCGTGGCACGGCCCCCTACCTCCTCGTGACGGACGTCGGCGGCAGGCCGCTCGGCTGGGGCGCGCCCGACGACCTGACCGCCGGCGAGATCGACCCGGACCGACTCCTGCCGCACGGGCGGCCGTTCGTGCCCGGCAAGGACTCGCTGCGCACCGCGCTCGACGGGGCGGTCCTCTCGCCGACCGGCTGGGCCGTGGCCGTGGACGGCGAGGGGCGCGCCGTCGGCGTCGTCTCCCAGCAGGTGATCGGCGAGGCGATCCGCGCCGCCCACACCGCGGGCCGACAGGACGCGAAGGCCGTGCGATGAACGGCTTCTTCGACATACCGAGCGACCTCCAGCACAGCTGGTTCGGGCTGATCGGCCTGCACCTGCGGGAGTCCCTGCTGCCGGTGCTCGCCGGGCTGCTCGTCTCGCTGCCCGTGGCCCAGCTGTGCGTACGGTTCCGCTGGCTCTACGCGCCGGTGTTCGGCGCGACCACCGTGCTGTACGCCATCCCGTCCCTGGCCTTCTTCGTCGTCCTCATCGACTACACCGGCCTGACCGAGACCACGGTGATGATCCCGCTCGCGGTGTACAGCCTGGTGGTGCTGGTCCCCGCGATCGTGGACGGCGTCCGCTCGGTGCCGCAGGAGACCCTCGCCGCCGCCACGGCCATGGGACTCGGGCCCGTACGGCGTTATCTCCAGGTCCAGTTGCCCATCGCCGTGCCGGCGATCATCGCGGGCCTGCGGGTGGCGACCGTGTCGAGCATCTCCCTGGTGAGCGTCGGCATGCTGATCGGCAACCAGGGCGCGCTCGGCAATCTGCTGCACGACGCGCAGATCTACAACCGGCCCGTGCTCGCCGTGAACTCCGTGGTGACGACCGCCGTGCTGGCGGTGCTGGTCGACGCGGCCCTGGTCGCCGTGCGCGTCCTGCTGACCCCCTGGATGCCGAAGGAGAGCGCGGCCCGGTGAACGTACTGAACTTCGTCCAGGCCTTCTTCAGTGACAGCTCACACTGGCACGGCTACGACGGCATCCCCACCCGGCTCGTCGAGCACCTCCAGTACTCGCTGGAGGCGCTCGTCCTCGCCGCCGCGATCGGGCTGCCGGTCGGTCTGGTCACCGGGCACTACGGGCGCGGCGGCACCACCCTCGCGCTGATCGCCACCGCCGGCCGGGCGCTGCCCACCTTCGGGCTGCTGGTGCTGGTGGTCACCTGGCTCGGCTTCGGACTGGGACCCGTGATGATCCCGTTGGTCGTCCTCGCGGTCCCGCCGATCCTGGTCACCACGTACGAGGCGATCCGCTCCGTCGACCCCTCCCCGGTGGACGCCGCGCGGGGCATGGGCATGCCGGAGTCACGGATCCTCTTCCAGGTGGAACTCCCGGTCGCGCTCCCGCTGGTGCTCAGCGGACTGCGCTCGGCCGCCATCCAGATCGTCTCCACGGCCACCATCGCCGCGTACGTCAGCCTCGGCGGCCTCGGCCGCTACATCATCGACGGCCTCTACCAGAAGGACTACGAGAAGGTCGTCGGAGGCGCCACCCTGGTCGCCGGGATGGCGCTCGCGACCCTCCTGCTGTTCTGGGCGGTGTCCCGGACAGCGGTCTCGCCCGGGGTGCGCCGCAGCAACTGAGGGCTCAGTTCCCGGTGCGGGCCAGCGCCAGCTCGAGTACGACGAGCAGCGCGTCCCGCACCGAGCCGCGCTCCCGGGCGTCGAACACCACGACCGGGACGCCGTCGGAGACGTCGAGGGCCCAGCGGACCTCGTCCAGGGTGTGCTCCACCTGCCCGTCGAAGGCGTTGACCGCCACCGCGAACGGGATGTCCTTGTGCTCGAAGTAGTCGACCGCCGCGTAGCAGTCGTCCAGGCGGCGGGTGTCGACGATGACGAGACCGCCGACCGCACCCTCCACGATGTCGTCCCACATGAACCCGAACCGCTCCTGACCGGGCGTGCCGAACAGGTACAGCTTCAGCGTCGGGTCGATGGTGATGCAGCCGAAGTCCATCGCCACCGTGGTGGTGGTCTTGCGCGGGGTGTGCGTGAGGTCGTCCACGCCCGCCGCGACCTCGGTGATCGACGCCTCGGTGGTCAGCGGCTCGATCTCCGAGATCGAGCCGACGGTGGTGGTCTTGCCCACACCGAAACCGCCCGCGATCACCATCTTCACCGGCAGCGGCGGCCGTACGGGGGTGGGTGCGGCCGCGCCCCGGGTGAGCGGTTCAGTCGGTGTCACTCGGTACCCCTCGGGAGTCGGGGACGGCCCTGAGGCCATCGATAACCCTGCGCAGGACGGAGGCGGCGTGGGTGGCGTGGACGTCGGGCACGTACACCGCCAGCTGCCCCGCGTCGCGCAGGTCTTCGGCCAGCACACGGACGACGTTGAGGTGCAGCCGCAGCCGGGCCGCGAGTTCCGCGACCGACTGCGGCAGCCGGCAGGCGGCGACGATGTCGTACCGCTCGAAGGAGAGCCGGTCGAGCGCGTCGAGACCGGCGGCGGTGGCCACCACCTGGGTCTCGACGGGCAGCGACCGGCCGGAGGCGGCGTCCGCCACCCGGCCGGCGGTGACCAGGAACGGCCGTACGGCGGGGGCGGGGCCGACCGGGTCCGGGCCCGGGGGCGGGGTGCCGTCCGCCATGGCTGTCAGCTCTTCCTCTCCGGACGCCCGCCTCAGTGCGTGGCGCCGACGCTGTTCTTCAGCTCCAGCACCAGCTGCGGGCTGAGTGCGGCACCGGCACGGTTGGCGAACAGCGTCATCTCGTAGGCGATGTTGCCGAGCTTGGCGTCCTTGTCGGCGACCACGCCGAGGAGGGCGCCGCTGCCGATCGCGGAGACGATGACATGGCCGCCCTCCAGATCGATGATGACCTTGTTGAGGCCGCCCAGGCCGTAGTTGCCGGAGGCGCCGGCGGCCAGGCTGGTGATGCCCGAGACGATCGCGGCGAGCCGCTCGGAGTGGGCGCGCTCGCGCAGCTCCGACACGGCGATGAGCAGGCCGTCCGAGGAGACCGCGATCGCGTCGACGACGCCCGCGGTCTCGGTGGCGAATCGGTTCAGCAGCCAGGTGAAGTCGGCTGCGGCTGCCCGCAGGTCGGTCGGCGTGGTGCCGCCCGTCGGGGTGTCACCTGTCGACGTGCTCACTGCTCGGCTCCTTCCGGAAGGTGGTTCTGGTCGTGCGGCGGGGTCTGCGTGGGGGGCGGGACGGGAGTGTCCTCGGCGTGCGGCCGGGCGTGGTTGCCGGTGTCGCTGTCCCGCTGGGCGCGTTCCACCGCCGCCTCGAACTCGTCCAGCGCGCTGCGCTCCGCCTCCGCGTCCCGGGTGCGGGTCTGCTGCGGTACGGCCGGGGCCGTGTCGGCGGTCGTCCGGAGCGTGGCTCCGCGGACCCGGCGGCGCAGCGGGCGGGCGGTGCCGGAGGGCACGAGCTGCGGCTCCTCCTCGGGGGCGGTTGCCTCGCGGTTCGGCAGGCGGCGGGGCAGAGAACCGGCCGGGTCGGTCTTCTCCCCGGCCGAGTCGGACGGTACCGGCCCGGAGGGAGCATCCACGGCCGCCGGTGCCACGGCGACCGGCTCCGCCACCGGGCTCAGCGTCAGCAGCAGGGTCGCCGGCAGGGTCACCTCCGCCGTCACACCGCCGCCCGGTGTACGGGTCAGCTCGACCCCGATCTCCCAGCGGCGGGCCAGCGCGCCCACCACGAACAGGCCGAGCACCTTCGTCGGCACCAGGTCCAGGCGTTCGCGGCGGATCAGGCGGGTGTTCTCCTCGGCGAGCCGCTCGGCGCTCATGCCGAGGCCGTGGTCGGTGACGACGACGTGGGCGCCGTCGGTGCCGGAGCGGACGGTCACCTCCACCGGGCTGCCCTCGGGGGAGAACGACACCGCGTTCTCGAGCAGTTCGGCCGTCATCAGGGTCAGGTCGCCGATGATGTCCGGCTCGACCATGGCGTCCGAGGCGGCGTACAGCCGTACCCGCTGATAGCCCTCGATCTGCCCGAGCGCGGCCCGCACGACGTTGGAGAGCTCCGTGGGCCCGCCGTCCAGCGCGGTCTCCCGGATGCCCGCCAGCAGCATCAGGCTGTCGGCGTTGCGACGCAGGCGTACGGCGATGTGGTCGATCGAGTAGAGCCGCTCCAGCAGCGCCGGGTCGGTCTCGCCGCGCTCCACTGCGTCGATCAGCGCGAGTTGGCGCGTCGTCAGGTTGCTGACGCGGCGGCCGACGTTGCCGAACATCTCGGCGGTGTTGCGGCGGCTGAGCACCTGGCGTTCCAGCAGGGCCGCGGCGGTGGTCTGCACCCGGTTGTAGGCCTCGGCCAGATCGCCGATCTCGTCGCGCGCGGTGACCGGCATGTCCCGCAGCCGGGGTGGCCCGTCGTCCTCGGCGTCGTCGTCCGCCACCCGGTCCAGTTCGCGCTTCGCCACCTCGGCGACCTCCTGCGCGGCGTCGGTGAGCGCCTGCACGGGCCGCACCACCGAGCGGCGCACCAGCACCGCGAAGGCGATCCACAGCGCGAAGCCGAGCAGGGTGCCGTACAGCAGGAGGCCCGCCCGCCACTGGGCGGAGGAGGCGGCGTCGTCGGCGCGGTCGGCGATCTGGCCGATCAGCGACGTGGTGATCTTCAGCCGGGCGGCGGCCTGTTCGGGGTAGTCGGGGTAGTCGGCCAGCGCGTCCTGGACCGCCCGGAGCATCTCGGCCCGCGACCCGGCCTCCAGCTGTGTGGGGTCGATCTGCAGGTCGGCGTAGGCCTGCGCGATGTTCTGCTGCGCAGGGGTGTGGTCGATGCCGGCCAGCTGCTGCGTCTGGCGCTCGGTGGCGAACCGGGAGAAGCGGTCGGACTGGTGGGTGTAGAGGTCGTAGGAACCGACCGCGTTGGTGAACTCGATCAGCGCGTTGGTGTCCCGGGTCGTCGCGGAGAACACGCTGGTCTCGAAGGCGCCGTGGGCGGCGTCCGCACGCAGCAGGGAGTCCAGCAGGTTGCCGGTGAAGGTCGAGGCGAGCGAGGTGTTGCGGTCGAGTCCGAGGCCGTCGATCAGGCGGCCTGCCGTGTCGACGTAGGCGGGGTCGATGTTGTCGGCCGGCAGATAGCCCCGCTCGACGCTCTGCCGCAGGCTGGACAGGCCGGCGACGTCCCTGAGGGCCTGCGCCTCGGCGTCCGGCAGCCGGTCGCCGTAGGTGGCGCGCACCTCCTCGACCTGGTCCCGCACCGCTTCCTGCGCCGCGTCGTAGGCGGCGAGCGAGGGCTTGGAGTAGCCGGACTCGAAGCGCGCGGACAGCAGCATCGCCTGCTGGTGCTCGGCCTCCATGCGGTCGACGAGCCGGGCCACCTGCACACTGTCACGCACCGTCCGGGCCGCCGACTCGGCGCTGTCCGACTGCCGGACCAGGTCGGTGAGGACGTACGACAGGAGGGCGGCGACGACCGCGAGCGGGACGCCGACGAGCAGGTTGAGCTTGCGCCGGAAGGGCCAGCGGTCGGCGAAGCCTCGTACACCACTGTGCATCGGGGCATGCCGGGCGGGCGCGTCCACCTGGTTCGTGGACACCGGGCCTCCTTCGTGGGGTGCCTTACGGCGGAAGCGGGCCCCGTGCACCGCTGTGACCGATTTCGACTCCGGTGAGACTACAGGGCCCTTGAAGGATCAATCAGCTCGCCTTTTATCAAGAATGCGTTACAAGGTGAGCGCTCTCTGCGCACAACTGAACGCGCATCGAAGCCAATCGGTGACCTGGAGGCACTTGACTGACCAAGAACTGGCTGGATTGGATCAGTAGGTGACTTCCACCAAGCGCATCAGCAGGTCCATCCGGAGGAACCGAGGCGCGGCGGCGGTCGCCCTCGCGGCGGCGACGGCTCTGCTGGCGGGCTGTAACTCCTCCGACGGCAAGGGCGACGACCCCCTTGCTGATCCGGGCAGCAAGGCGAGCGGCGACAGTGTCGTCGTCGGCTCCAACAACTTCGCCGAGAGCACCCTGCTCGCGGACATCTACGGCGAGGCCCTCAAGGCCAAGGGAATCAAGGTCACTTACAAGCCGAACATCGGCAGCCGTGAGACCACTTACGGTTTGCTCAAGAACGGTTCCATCTCGGTCCTGCCCGAGTACAACGGCGCGCTGCTGGCCTACCTCGACCAGAAGGCCAGGCCGAAGTCCGCCGAGGCGACCACGTCGGCCATCGAGGCCAAGCTGGACTCCAAGCTGACCCTGCTGGACCCCTCGCCCGCCCAGTCCAAGGACTCGGTCACGGTCAACGCGGCCACCGCGAGCAAGTACCACCTCACCGAGAAGTCGTCCATCGCCGACCTGAAGGACATCGCGAAGGACCTGGCCATCGGTGCCTCGCCGGAGTTCCAGACCCGTCAGCAGGGCCTGGTAGGCCTGAAGGACGTGTACGGCCTGGAGTTCAAGTCCTTCAAGGCGCTGGACGCGGGCGGCCCGCTCACCCAGACGGCGCTGAAGCAGAACACGGTGCAGGCCGCGGACATCTTCACCACCGACGCGACCATCTCCAAGGAGAAGTTCGTCGTCCTCCAGGACCCGAAGAACCTCTTCGGCTTCGAGAACATCCAGCCGCTCGTGTACAAGAGCGCCCTGCCCCAGAAGGGCGTCGACGCGCTCAACGCCGTCTCCGCCAAGCTGGACACGGCGACCCTGCTGGACCTGGACACCCAGGTGCAGTCGGAGAACAAGGACCCGCTGGACGTCGCCCAAGCCTGGCTGAAGTCCGCCGGTCTCGACTGACCGACCGCACGGCGCGGAAGCGACCGTGGACACGACGAAGCGGGTGCCCCCGGAGGCCGGGGGCACCCGCTTCGTCGTGTTTCGCGGAGTGGTGATCCCGCGCGGTCCGCCTGGTCGGCGTGTGCGTCTGCAGGTGAGTGTCCGTGTGAGTTTTCCGTACGACCGACGGATGTGACGGAAGAAATCCGCGTCCTTCCCGGCCTGGTTGGAGGTCGTTCCCCGTGCGCTCCCACGCTGATCCGTGACCGCTACATGCCGAGTGCGAGGGGACTCCCATGACCACGGAACGCGTGCTGCCCGCCGAGGCCTACCGATGGCGCTGGCCGGCCCTGGCCGCCCTGCTGCTGGCCGAGGCCATGAACCTGCTGGACGCGACCGTCGTCCAGGTCGCCGCGCCCGCCGTCCACGCCGACCTGGGGGGCTCGGTCTCCGACGTGCAGTGGTTCGGCACCGCGTACACCCTGCCGTTCGCCGTGCTGCTGATCACCGGTGGGCGGCTCGGCGACCGCACGGGCCGGCGCCGGCTGTTCGTCCTCGGGGTCGTGGCCTTCGCCGCGGCCTCGGTGGCCTGCGCCCTGGCACCGACCGCGGGCCTTCTGATCGGCTTCCGGGTGGTGCAGGGCGCGGCGGCGGCCCTGGTCATCCCCCAGACCATCGGGCTGATCAAGGCGATGTTCTCGGGGGAGGAGACCGCAAGGGCGCTGGGCAGCATCGGTCCTGTCATGGGCCTGGCCGCCGTCTGCGGACCGGTCCTCGGCGGTGTGCTCACCCACGCCGACCTGTTCGGCTCCTCCTGGCGGGCCGCGTTCCTGGTGAACGTGCCCGTCGCCGCAGTCGTCCTCACTCTCGCCCCGCTGCTCCCGGAGGACCGCGCCCCGCTCCGGCCGGCCCTCGACCGGCCGGGCACCGCGCTGGCGGCGATCGGTACCGGGCTCGTCGTGTATCCCGTCATCGGCGCCGACGTCACCCGACTGCCCGCACACCGCTGGGCGCTGCTGCTCGCCGGCCTTCTCGTCCTCGCCCTGTTCGCCCGGCACCAGCGTCGCTCGGCCCGGCCCCTGCTGGAGCCGAGCCTGTTCACCCACCGGGGTTTCCCCGCCGCCCTGGTCACCTCGACCGTGTTCTTCGCGGTGACGACCGGCATGACCACGGTGGTCGTGCTCCAGCTCCAACTCGGCGCGCACACCGGCGTGCTGGAGTCGGGCCTGAGCCTCATCCCGTGGTCGGCCGGCCTCGCGGTCGCGTCCTGGCTGGCGGGCGCCCGACTGGTACGGCGGTACGGGCGCCGGTTGATGCCGTACGGGCTCGGCGTGCTCCTGACCGGCCTGCTCGCCGCCGTCGTGGCCTACCGTACGGCCGCCCCCGGCCACTACCCGGGTGCGTTGCCGCCCGCCCTCGCCCTCGTCGGCCTCGGCGCCGGCCTGTTCACCCCGGCCTTCTTCACCCTCGCCCTGCACCCGCTGCGCCCCCAGGAGATCGGTTCGGCGGCCGGTCTGCTCAACGCGGTCCAGCAACTCGGCGCCACCCTGGGCGTCGCGATCCTCGGCAGCGTGTACCTGGCCGGTGCGGGCACCGGCAACCCGGGCGCGGCCCTGCGGGCGGCCCAGGCGGCGTGCTGGGCGGCGATGGGACTCGTAGGGGTGTGCGCGGTGGCGAGCGGCCGGGTGGGCAGGGCGGACCGGGAGTAGAGCCTGATCCGCCGGACAGACCCCAGGTGTAGCGACCCGGGGAGAAAGACCCCGGCGGGACCTGGGGGAATGCTCGCGTCCCCCGGCACCGCGCCGGCGCCGGTCTCACCGCGAGGGGCGGCGTACCCGTGCCAGGTCCGTGAGCGACGGGCTCGCCGCCTTCAGGGTGCGCAGCACCGGGCTGGTCTCCAGGGACCGGACCGCCCGCAGCGCGCCCAGCCGACGGGTGAGGTAGCGGTGCAGGTCGGCCGGGTCGCGGCACAGTGCCTGGGCGACCAGGTTGGAGGGGCCGGTGGTCGCCGCCACGAAGGCCAGCTCGTCATGGCCCGCCAGGGCCAGCCCGACCTCCTCCAGATCCGCCGGCCGCACCGACAGCCACAGCAGCGCCCGGGTGCGCACTCCGAAGACACCGACGTCGACCTCCACGTCGAAGAACAGCGCGCCCGCCGCTCGCAGTTCGGCCAGCCGACGGGCCACGGTCGCGGGCGACCAGCCGGTCGCCCGGGCCAGCTCCCCCTGTCCGAGCCGCCCGTCCCTCTCCAGTGCGGCCAGCAACTCGGCGTCGCCCGGCTCCGGTTGACGCACCTCCTCCGTGCTGCTGCGGTACGCCAGCGCCGCGCGCTGCTCCTCGTCCAGGGCCTGGGCGCTGCGCCGCCAGTTCGCCGGTCCGCCCAGGTAGGTGTGGAGCAGGCAGTGCGCGGACACGGCGGTGATCCCGCCGGTGCGCGGAATGTCCCGCAGGAGAAGGGAGTCGGGGGCGGCGTCCTCGGCGGGGGCGTGGATCACCGCGGTGATCTCTGTTCCGCCCGAGGAAAGCCGCACCCACGACGTGTCCGGCCGCCGCGCCAGCGCCGCGGCGATGTCCTGAGCGGACCGCGCCGCCGCCGTGAGCCGCACCAGCCACTGGGTACGGCCCGCCCGGTGCGGGTCGGCCAGGCCCACCACCCGCAGCCCGGCCTCGGTGCGCAGTCGGCCGTAGCGGCGGGCGACCGTCTGCGCCGAGACTCCGAGCACCGCGGCGATCCGGCTGAACGGCGCCCGGCCGTCCAGGTGCAGGGCGTGGATGAGGGCACGGTCGAGGTCGTCGAGCATGCCCCCCATCCTCGCGGGTGCCGACGGATCAGAGGTCGAACTCGTGCGGCGGCAGGTCCAGCGTGTAGCACGCCTCACGCACCACCGCCTGCTCGGTCTTGTCGAAGTCGCCGTCGGCGCCGCCGATGACGATGCCGATCTGCACCACGGCGCGCGCCTCGGCGGGCTTCTTCTTCGCCTTGGCGATCTCCTGGAGCACGCTCACCTTGCCGAAGTCGAAGTCGGTGGTCAGCTTGTTCAGGTTCTCCTCGAAGCGGCGCCTCAGGTCGTCGGCAGGGAAGTTCTGCAACACCTCGTTCGTCGCGATGAGCTGGGCCACCCGCTGCCGCTCCGACGGGTCGATCGTGCCGTCCGCGGCGGCCACGAGCGCGCACATCGCCATGCTCGCATCGCGGAAGGCACCGCTCTTCAGGTCGTTCTTCTTCGCCACCAGCTGGGTCTGCATCTGCGACGCCGACTCCTTGACGCGGTCCCACAGGGCCATGCGAACTCCTCATATCCACGGTCGATTGCCAAGACGGAAACGCCTGCAGCATCTTCTACAGCAACGTAGAAACTCATGGGGCGGCCGATAAGTTCCGGCGCCCTAGACTGATTCCCCGCACACAGACGGAACACAGACGAAACGCTGCGAAGAAGCGGCAGGAGGACGACGAAGTGGCGACAGCGCCCGGCACGGGCCGGCAGGACCCCTCGGCCGAGGTGCTCACGGAGGCCGCCGCGGCCTTCGGACTGCTCGCCTCGCCCGCCCGGCTGCACATCGTCTGGGCGCTGGCCCAGGGCGAGAGCGACGTCACCGGGCTCGCCGAACGGGTCGGCGGCGCGCTCCCGGCCGTCAGCCAGCATCTGACCAAGCTCAAACTCGCCGGCCTCGTCCGCTCCCGCCGCGAGGGCCGCCGCCAGGTGTACTTCGTGGACGCCGAGGGGCAGGCCGCCGTCGTCGACGTCGTCCACCTCCTCGTCGGCCGGCTCGCCGAACGGGAGGCGCCCACCACGGTCCCGGCCCGCCGCCTCCGCGGCCTCTGAACCCGTGACCGACACCTCGCTCGCACTGCTGCGGCGCCTGGAGACCGGCCCGCGCGGACTCACCGACGAGGAGGCCGCCGCCCGGCTCGCCGCCGTCGGCGAGAACACCCCGCCCCAGGCCCGTGCCCCCTCCTGGCTCCGCCGGTACGCCGACGGGCTGCGCGACCCCTTCACCGCCGTCCTGCTCACGCTCGGCCTGGTCTCGGCGTGCGTCGCCTCCTGGGGCACCGCCGCCGTGATCCTCGCCCTGGTCGCGGTCAGCTGCGTGCTGCGCGCGGCCGGCGAGCGCCGCGCCGACCGCGCCCTGGCCGCTCTGCGCGAACTGGTCGCCGGCACGGCCACCGTGCTGCGCCGCCCCGATGACGGAGTGGGACCGTCCGCGCGTGAGGTCCCGGTCGCCGACCTCGTGCCCGGCGACGTCGTACGGCTCGGCCCCGGCGACCTCGTCCCGGCGGACGTACGACTGCTCCGCGCCCGCGGTCTGACCGTGCGCGAGTCCGCCCTCACCGGCGAGTCCGCGCCCGTCGCCAAGACCGCGGTCGACGTGCCCGACCCGCGCGCGGAGTCCCATCTGTGCTTCCAGGGCAGCGACGTCGTCGCGGGCGGCGCCGCCGCGGTCGTCGTGGAGACCGGTCCGCGCACCCGCTTCGCCGCCGGGCAGCAGGCCCCGCACCGCCGCGGTTCCCCCAGCGCCTTCGACCGGTCCGTGCACGGGATCTCCTGGGTCCTCGTCCGGTTCATGCTGCTCACCCCGCCGCTGGTCCTCATGGCGGGCGCCGCCCTGCACGGCTGGGGCCTGGACACCCTGCCGTTCGCCGTCGCGGTGGCCGTAGGGCTCACCCCCGAGATGCTCCCGGTGATCGTCACCACCTGCCTGGCCCGGGGCGCCGCCCTGCTCGCCCGCACCCATCGGGTCGTCGTACGACGCCTGCCCGCGCTGCACGACCTCGGCGCGGTCGACGTGCTGTGCCTGGACAAGACCGGCACCCTCACCCAGGACCGGCCCGTCCTCGCCCGCTCGCTCGGACCGGACGGCCGGGACGACCCCGACGTGCTGCGCTGGGCGGCCGTCGGCGCCTGGTGGACCCTGCAACTCGCCGAACTGCCGGCCCCGGACGCCCTCGACGAGGCCCTGCTCGCCGCCGCCGGACCCGTCGGCGAGGAGTACGACGGCCTCGCCGCCCTGCCCTTCGACCCGGCCCGGCGCACCGCGACCGCCGTCGTCACCGATGGCCCCGGCCGCCATGTCCTGGTGACCAAGGGCGCCGCCGAGGCCGTCCTGGACCGCTGTGACCTGCCGGACGACGAACGCCGGCGCCTGCTCGCCCTCGCCGCGCGCGAGGCGGACGCCGGGCTGCGCGTCCTCGCCGTCGCCACCGCCGAACTCCCGTACTCCCGGCTTCGGTCGAGCGGGGGGACCTCCACCGCCCGCACCCGGCCCTGCACCTCCGCCGACGAACACGGCCTCACCTACCGCGGCCTGATCACCTTCCGCGACGCCCTCGCCCCCGGCGCCGCCGAAGCCCTGCGCACCCTCACCGACCTCGGCATCACGGTCCACGTCCTCACCGGCGACCACCCCGGCACGGCGGCTCGCGTCTGCCGCGACCTGGGACTGGAGCCGGACCAGGTGCGGTCCGCGGCGGACGGCGCCGGTACGGCCGTACCGGCAGGGCCCTCGGTCGTCGCCCGGTGCACCCCCGAGGAAAAGGCGCGCATCGTCGCCGGTCTGCGCGCGGCCGGGCACACCGTCGGCTTCCTCGGCGACGGCGTCAACGACGTGCCCGCACTGCTCGCCGCCGACGTCGGCCTCGCCCCGCGCGGTGCCGTGGACTTGGCCCGTGCGAGCGCCGACGTCGTGCTCGCCGACAAAGACCTCACCGCGATCGGACACGCCGTCACCGCCGGCCGGCACAGCAGCGCCAACATCGCCTCCTACCTGCGCGTCACCCTCTCCTCCAACCTCGGCAACGTCATCGCGATGCTCGCCGCCGGACTGCTGCTGCCCTTCCTGCCGATGCTCCCGGCCCAGGTCCTCGCGCAGAACCTGTGCTTCGACGCCTCCCAGCTCGCGTTCGCGCACGACCGCCCCGACGCGCGGGCGCTGCGCCGGCCGACCGTGCTGCGACCGCCCGCCTTCCTGCGCTTCGTCACGGTGTTCGGCGTGCTCAACGCGGTCGCGGACCTCGCCACCTTCGGCGTGCTCGCGCTGGCTCTGCACGGCCCCGACGCCGTGGACGACGAAGCCGTTTTCCACTCGGCCTGGTTCACCGAGAACCTGCTCACCCAGGCCCTGGTGATGCTGCTTGTGCGTACCGGCCGGCGCATCGCCGAGGGCCGCCGCCCCGGACCGGTCGGCGGGGCCGCGGCCGCGCTCGCCGCCGTCGGCGTGCTCCTGCCGCCCAGCCCGCTGGGCGCGGCCCTCGGCATGGCGGCCCTGCCCGCCGCGTACCACCTGCTGCTCGTCGCCGTCCTCGGCTTCTACGCCCTCGCCCTCACCGTGGCGAAGACGCGCCACGACCGGCGTCAGCCGTAGGCCGGGTTCATGCAGGGGGATCTCACCCGGGTTGCACAGTTGCGCAATGTGGCAATCGTCTTTGCGGAATCCGAGAAAGGGAGGGGCGGTCGTGCTCCGCAACGGACTTGAGCCCTGGCGCCTGGTGATCGTCGCGATCGTGTTCCTCGTGCTGTTCGGTTCCAGGAAGCTGCCGGACACCGCCCGGGCGCTGGGCAAGTCCATGCGCATCCTCAAGGGCGAGGCGAAGGCGATGAAGGACGAGAACGGCACACCGGCCGCGGCGGCCGGTGCCGGCAAGGCCGCGGTCGTGGAGCCGACGGTGACCCGCACGGCGCCGGACGCCTAGAGGCTGTCCGGATGGCGCCCTTCCGTGCCCCGTGCGGTGAGGCCGTCGACGGCGGACGCGCGCGCCGCCGACGCCGTCAGGCCGGTTCTCCCGCCCCTTCCGCCAGGCGCCGCGCCGCTTCCCGTGACTCCTTGCGGCGTCGGCGGCGGCTCACGCGGGGCGCCTGGTCGGGGAGCCAGCCGAAGGCCAGGCAGCAGCCGGTGGCGCCGAGGAGGAGGCCGACGAAGAAGCCGCCCAGGTTCGAGGTGATCCAGGTCCCCAGGGTGACCAGGATGCCGGTGAGGGAGTAGAAGAGCCGCTGGCCGGGGTTGAAGAGGATCAGCAGCCCCAGCAGCACCATGAGCGTCGGCAGCAGATAGCCGGCCAGGCCCTGCATGCCGATGTGCATCACGACCTTCAGCGAGGCCTTCTCGGTGAGCAGGATCTCCCCGCCGCCGAGGGTCAGCAGCAGCCCGCCCCAGAACGGCCGACGGGCCCGCCACCTGCGGAAGGCGGGCCTCGGTCCCTGATGTGGACGCTCCGGCATCGGATCAGCAGGCCTTGTCGCTGAAACTCAGCTTGAGTCCGGGCAGCTTGAACACACCGGCGGTGGTCGCGTAGTTGGTCTGGCGCAGGTTGCCGATGTGCACCGTGTCGGCCTGCTGGCTGAAGACGCCGATCGGGCCCTTCGCGTTGGCCTTGTTCAGCGTGCTGGCGTCGTTGCCGATCTCTATGTTGTTGAAGGCCGCGTCGCCCGACAGCTCGGTCGAGTCGGTGGTGAGGTCGCTCGCGGTCACCTTCTGCTCGCCCCCGCCGGCGGTGATCTTCAGGTTGGTGCCGCCGAGGTCGACGCTCTGGCACAGCTTGGTGAGCGTGGCGTTCTTGATCGCGGAGGTGACGACGAGCACCTGCCCACCGGTGTCCCCGGCGTTGGGGCTGCCGTCCGCCATGTTGTCGAGCCCGCCGAACTGCTCGAACCCGGTGCCGTTGAGTTCCGTCGCCGTGACCGTGAACGGCATGCCCGAGATCGCGAACTGCACGCCGAGCGCCCCCTGTGCGGTGAGCACCGCGAGGCTCGCGGCGACCACGGTGGCGGGTACCGCCATGACGGCGGCCCTGCGCAACCGGACCCGGCCTCTTCTCTCGCCGCCGGCGACGGCGCCGGAATCGGTCGAGGTTTCGGACGGGGAACCGCTTCCCGGGTTCTCGGGGGTGTTGTCGGCGGACGAGAGGTCCGGGGACGAGGCCATGTCTGCTCCCATGGGCATAGGTCAATGCGGGTTGGGGTTCAGTGGCGCGTTGTCCTGGCGCGGACAGCGACTGTCACGCACGCCTCCTCGCACTCCCGGCGGATGCAAGGGCTTTCTCGTTACGCGGCAGTAGCCTTCGAGGAAGTTACCGCCGGTTACTTTTTGGGGTCAAGGGAGTTGTGAAAAAAGGGTGTCGGGTATGCGCGGACGTCTCCGCGGCCAGCCGTGAAGCGGTAACGGGTGGAGCCCGTCAGACAGCAACTACCTTGCTGCGCCTTGACGTTGATGGTTGAGGCGGTCTACAACTCTCCCAGGTTTCCCCCGGATCCGTGGCGCCGGATCCGTCGAGCGGCATCGGCCGCGTTCCCGGCCTTCCTTCATCAACCGCTCCATACCAGCACGGCACCGGCACGGTCGGCTTCCCCCCTCGGCCCGTGCCCGGCCGCCCCCTGTCCGGCCCGGTCGGAGGCCTTCCCCCGAGGCCTTCGACCGGTGCCCGGCCGACCGCCGTCGCCGGTCCGTCACGTACGGAGAAGGCGTCACGGACCGGCGACGGCGACGCCCTCTGTAGCGCCATCCCCACCGCGCCAACGCCCCCACCCCACGTCGTCCCCCCTCACCCCACCCCACGTCGTCCCCCCTCACCCCACCCCACGTTGTCCCCCCACCCCAGGAAAGAGGCACCCGCATGCGTACGCGATCCCTCCTCGCCCTCGCCGGAACCGTCACCGCGCTCACCGTCGCCGCGGCCGTCCCCGCCTCCGCGGACGGAAGTGCGGTCCTGACCACGGGCAGCGCCGGTGGCACCGCCGCCGCCGTCGGCGACACCCTGACCGCCCCGCTGGCCAGTGGCACGTCCGCCACGCTCTACTCCAGCGCGACCGGCACCAGCGGGGTCACCTGCACCTCGTCGCAGTTCACCGCCGCGGTCACCGACAACCCGACCGCCCCCGGTACGGCCTCCGAGTCGGTCACCGGGCACACCTTCGACAGCAGCAGCTGCACCAGCAACGTCACCGGTGTGCTCGGCGTCAGCAGCATCACGGTCGACCACCTGCCCTACACCGCGACGGTCGCCTCCGACGGCACCCTCACCGTGTCGCCGGCCAGTGGCTCCACCATCCAGACCACGGTGAAGCTGCGCACCCTGCTGGGCACCATCTCCTGCGTCTACCAGGCGCCGAGCCTGACAGGCAAGGCCGACAACAGCGACAGCAGCATCGCCTTCACCAACCAGCAGTTCACCAAGAGCTCGGGTTCCTCGCTCTGCTTCGCCAGCGGCTACTTCACCGCCAAGTACGCCCCCGTCACCGACGCGGGCGCCCCGGTCTACGTCAACTGACCTTTTCCGAAGGGGCGTTCAGCGTCGACGCAGACGTAGTACCAGGGCGGCGCCCCCGGTGAGCACCAGCACCGCTACGGCGCCGCCCGCCAGCAACGGAGCCGAGGGGCCCGCGTCCGCGTGGGTGGCCTCGGCCACTGGCGTGCTCTCGCCCGTGGTGCCCGTCGAAGTGCTCGTCTCCGCGCCCGATTTCCCCTTTTCGGCCACGGGAGTCGGCGTTCCCGTCGAGGGCTTCGCCGTCGCCGTCCGCGCGGGCCGCGGACTCGCCGGTGCCTTCGAGGCGGCGGCCGCCCCGGTGGCCCGCGCCGCCCCCGCCTCCGGGAACGCCACGTCGGAACACGAGTAGTAGGTGTCGGGCGTGCTGGTGTTCTGCCAGATCGTGTACAGCACCTGACGGCCCGTCCGGTCCTTCGGCAGCGTCGCCGGAATGTGGTACGCCCCGTTCGTCAGCGGTGGGTCCGTGACCTCGGCGAAGGGGCGCGTGGGCAGGTCGGACCACTTCAGCGGCTTCGCCGGGTCGTAGCCGGGCTTGGTGAGGTACAGCCTGAACGTACCGGTGTGCGCGATCGTCGAGGCGTACGTCATCGTCAGCCGGCCGCCCGGGTTCAGCTGTGTCACCGGCCAGTCCCGCCGGGCCAGATCGAGCCCCCGGTAGGCGGGCAGGTTCCCGCTGCACAGCCTGCCGTCCGGAATCACCTGGCGGTCCCGGCCGCCCACCCCTGCCACACGCAGGTTGTCCCATGCAGTGAAGGGCGCGCCGTTCGCGGCGATCGCCGCCCGGCAGGCCGCCGACCGGTTCGCGCTACCGCCCTCGGGCGAGCAGGCGTACACCCGGCTGACCGGATCCGTGGGGGCGCCGTGGGCCTGGGCAGACCCCGCCGCCCATGGCAGCAGCAGGAGCGGTGCCGCAGCAGCGGCCGCCGTGACACACAGGCGGGCGGTCATCCGAGTCATCCGGGACGTCTCCTCGGCAGGCGCGGGAACGGGGTCTGCGGTGTCCAGTACGGGGCACACCTCCGCCGTGTTCAGCTGCCACGGACCTCCGCCTGCCCGGCCGTCCAGGATCCCTCGGAGCCAGGCAGCACACGACACAGACCGGTCGGGCGGTTTTGGCGGAGGTCATCGAGGTCCACGCGGAAGCGGCACGGCGCCCTCCGTCGCCGCACTCCAAGTCCGGACGGACACCGGCTGTTGGCTTCCGGAAACGCTCAGGAAACGTGCGACGAGTGCTGTACTGCGACATCCATTTGCGAAACGATAAGTATCGTGCCGGCGCCGTCCGTAGGCGTGGAACGTGGTGAAATCCATCCCGACCACCCGACTCCCTTTGCCGCTCGGTGAGTTATCGTATGCCCAAGGAGAAACAAACCGCGTGTCCCGTTCGTTAGAGCCGCAAGGAAGGGGTCAGTCGATGGCGAGGCAGTTGCGCGCTGAGCAGACCCGGGCGACGATCATCACCGCCGCTGCCGATCTGTTCGACCGGCAGGGCTATGAATCCACCAGTCTGAGTGACATCGTCGGCCATGCGCAGGTCACCAAAGGGGCGTTGTACTTCCATTTCGCCGCCAAGGAGGACCTGGCCCACGCCATCCTGGAACTCCAGGCCAAAGCCGCGCAGCAGGTCGTGGACGACATCGAGGGCCGCGGCTACTCCTCGCTGGAGTCCCTGATGCGCATCACGTTCTGCATCGCCCGGCTCGCCGTGGAGGACCCGGTGCCGCGCGCCGGACTGCGCCTCGCCACCGCGGACGTCGTCGTACGGGCGCCGCTCCGACACCCCTTCACCGAGTGGCTGGAGTTCGCCACCCGGAAGTTCAGCGGGGCCGTCAAGGAGGCCGACGTGAACTCCGAGATCGACGTCCATGTCGTCGCGCACTCCCTGGTCTGCTTCTTCATCGGAACCCGGGTCGCCGGCCGCGCCCTCGAGCCTGTCGCACGGCTGCCCCGCAGGGTGGCCGAGATGTGGTACCTCATGGTCCGGGGTCTGGTGCCGGTGCACCGCCGCCCGCGCTATCTGACCCTCGCCACACAGCTGGAGCGGGAGATCAGAACCGGCTGACCCGCGCGATACGGTGACGGACATGCCCGACACCCCTGCGGCGCCCGTGATCCTCGGCAACGAACCCGGCTCGTTCCCGCACAGCGTGCTGGCCGAGCGACACCCCGCGATCATCCGCCAGGTGCGGGAGGCCTTCCCGTACGGCCCCGGGCAGCACCGTGCGCTGGACGAGCTGCTGAAGAGCTGCACCGAAGGCGTGATCGAACCGCTGCCCGAGAACGCGGACGACCGCGACCGCTGGCGCGCCTGGGGCCTGGACGACCAGGTCGGACACTCGTGGTTCGACGTGCCGTGGCTGTGGTCCGAAAGCTACTTCTACCGCCGGCTGCTCGACGCGGTCGGCTCCTGCGGTCCGGGAGCCTGGCAGGGCATCGACCCGTTCCGCCCCTTCAAACGGGCCGAACTCGACGCCCCGGAGACCGACGAGGAACTGGCCGCGCTCGACACGCTCCAGGACCGGCCGGAACCGGAGCGGGCCCGCGCCCTGCTGCACGGCTCGCTCTGGGGCAACCGCGCCGACCTGGGCTTCCGCCTGTCCGCCGGGGGCGCCGAGGCCGCGGAGCCGGCCCCCGCCCTGGTCGCCGACGACAGCGAGACCCTGTGGTCGCTGCTGCCGCCCTCCGGCGCGGGCGCCCTGTTCCTGGTCGCGGACAACGCGGGCCGCGAACTCGTCCCCGACCTGCTCCTGATCGCCCACCTCCTCACCGAGGGGCGGATCGAGCGGGCGGTCCTGCACGTCAAGCCGTACCCGTACTACGTATCCGACGCCACGACCGCCGACGTGGTCGACGCCCTGCAGCGCCTCGCCGCGGCACCGGGCGCGGCCGCCGGGTACGGGCGGGCGCTCTGGGCGGCCATGGCGGACGGCCGGCTCACGGTGCGCGCCCACCCCTTCTCCTGCGCCCCGCTGCCGTACGCCGACCTACCGGACGACCTGCGCGACGAGTTCGCCTCGGCGACGCTGACCCTCGTCAAGGGCGACCTCAACTACCGCCGCCTGGTGGGCGATCGGAGGTGGCCGCCCACCACGCCCTTCCAGGAGGTCACCGCCTACTTCCCCGGATCGGTCGCCGCCCTGCGCACCCTCAAGTCCGACGTGATCACCGGCCTGACCGCGGCCACCGAGGCCGCGCTGGTCGAGGCGGAGGCACAGCGCTGGCGCACCGGCGGCACGCACGCGCTGATCCAGGTGAAGGCCTCAAACGACGGTCAGCGGCAGTGATTTGACACCGTTGATGAAGTTGGACACGAGCCGCCCGGCCGGCCCCGCGGGACGCGGCCCGGGCAGCGCGCGCAGCACCTCCTCGTAGAGCAGCCGCAGTTGCAGGCGTGCGAAGTGGGCGCCCAGGCACACATGCGGGCCGTCCCCGAAGGACACGTGCGGGTTGGGCGTGCGGGCGAGATCCAGTCGGCCGGGCTCGGCGAAGGCCCGCTCGTCCCGGTTGGCCGAGGCGTGGAACACCACGACCTTGTCGCCCGCCCGGATCCTGCGGCCCGCCAGTTCGGTGTCCCGGGCGGCGGTCCGGCGGAAGCTGAGCACGGGCGGATGCCAGCGCAGCAACTCGTCTACTGCAGACTGTATTCCGACCTTCCCGGCACGCAGCAGCTCGTACGCCTCCGGATGCTCCGCCAGGGCCAGCAGCCCGCCGGGAGCCGCGCTGCGCACGGTGTCGTTGCCGGCGACGGTGAGCAGGAAGAAGAACATCTCCAGTTCGGCGTCGGCGAGTTCCGCGTCGGAGGCGAGTGTCGTCATGATGTCGTCGGCAGGACACCGTCGTTTGTATACAGTCAACTGTCTGGCGTAGGCGAACATGTCCCGCAGCATCGCCGGCGAACGCGGGTTGACCGGCTTGCCCGCAGCGTCCAGCACCGGGGCGCCGGCCTCGTCCGGATCCTGGTAGCCGATGACCCGCTGCGTCCAGTGCAGCAGCAGCCGCCGGTCGCTCTCCGGAACCCCCAGCAGATCCGCCAGGTTGAGCAGGGCGTACTCGTCGGTGACGGCCGCGACCAGGTCGACCGTGCCGTCACCCGACCGGGCTTCCTCCCGCGCCCGGTCGAGCAGGGTGCGGGCGCGCTCCCGGGCGAGCGCCGTGAACCGGTCGATGCGCCCCGGAGTGAACGCACGGCTCACCAGCCGCCGCAGCCGACCGTGCTGCGGCGGATCCTGGTTGAGCATCATGCGCCGGATGAACGGCAGGTCGTCCGGGTCGGGGTCGCGGATCTGGGTCGCGCCGAGGTACGAGGAGTACGTCGCCGAGTCCTTCAGCACCCGGACCACGTCGGCGTGCCGGGTCACCGCCCAGAACCCCGTGCCGGCCGGCCAGCCCAGCACCTCCGGCTCGTCCTGCCAGGCCACAGGATGGTGGTCGCGCAGGACGCGGTAGGCGGCGTACGGCACCCCGGCCGCGTACCGGCGCGGGTCGAAGACGTCGGGCACCGGCGGGGCCTCGCGTACGGTCACGCCGGCTCGCCCTCGTCCGCCCGCAGAAAGTCCTCCACCGCGCGGACCAGCTCCAGCGGGGTCTCGTCCATGGCGTAGTGGCCGGCGTCGGTCAGCGGCACGAGTTCGGCACGCGGATACCAGGACATCCACGTCTCCCGCATCAGCGCCGGCGACAGGGCCGGATCGAGTTCGCCGGCCACCGCCAGCGCGGGCACCTCGCAGCCCTCGACGTCGGTGCGGAAGTCCTCGCCGGCCCACGAGTCCAGCCAGGCCCGGAACGCCTTCGCGTCGCTGCGCTCCAGCGAGCGCTCCACCATCCGGTCGAGCCAGGCGGCGGGACGGCGGCTCCCGGTGGTGAAGTCGATGATCGCGCGCCGGTTCTCCGCCTTGTGCGCCGCGTCCGCGAACAGCACGCCCTGCTCGCCCGGCAGCGGCAGCCCCGAGGCGGGCACGGGGGAGACGCCCACGATGCGGCGCAGCCGGTGCGGGGCGACCGCCATCAGCCGCTGCGCCACCGTGCCGCCCATGGAGTGCCCGATCACCGAGAACCGCTCCCAGCCCAGCCGGTCCGCCAACTCCACCAGGTCCACGGCCGCCTCGGTCGTCGTATAGGAGCCCACGGCGTCCCGGGCCCCGCCGTAGCCGCGCAGATCGACCAGCGCGTAGGTGAAGGCGGTGCGGTCGAGATCCGGCAGGACGGCCGCGTAGGCCGACCGGTCGGCGAACCAGCCGTGCACGGCGAACACCTTGTGGGCGCCGTCGCCGTGCACCTCGTGGGGCAGTACAAAGGAGGTCATGCGCCTACCGTGGCCCCCGCCCGAAGGCTCGGCAAGAGTACGGACGGGGCATACCGGCGGGCGTCCGGATGCTGTACCGCGCACCGGACGGGACGGGCGGAGGGAAGGCGAGGGCGTGCGCATCGGAGTGGCACCGCACAGACTGTGGCCCCGGTCGGATGACCAGCTCGACGGCGCCCTGGAGACGGCCCGCAGGGCCGAGGAACTGGGCTTCGACCACGTCGTCGCCGGCGGGCACCTGCTCGCCGGCGGTCTCGGCGTGAGCCTGGACCCGCTGGTCCTGCTGTCCGCGGTGGCGGGCGCGACCCGCCGCATCGGCCTGGTGACCGGTGTTCTGATCCTGCCGCTGTACGACCCCGTCGTCCTCGCCCACCAGACCGCCACGCTCGACCGGCTGTCCCACGGCCGGTTCACCATGGGCGTCGGCACCGGCTGGGACACGGCGGAGTTCGCGGCCGTCGGCGCCCCGTTCGCCGGGCGGGGCCGCCGTGCGGACGAACAGCTCACCCTTGTACGGAGGTTGTGGCGCGGCGACGACGAGAAGATGCGGCTCGCCGTGCTGCCCCGCACCGAGGGCGGTCCGCCCGTCTGGATCGCCGGACAGGGCGACGCGGTCCTGCGCCGGGCCCTGCGGCACGGTGACGCCTGGCACGGCCCGGGAGTCGACGCCGCACAACTCTCCCAGGTGCGCAGGAGAGTGGCGGAACTCGCCGAGGGGAACGACCGGGATCCGGCCACCCTGGCCCTGACCACGGTCCGGTTCCTGCTGCCGCCGGGCTTCCCGCCCGCCGTGGACGTCCCCCAAGGCCCCCTGGGCGGCCCGGACGCGACCGCCGAGAGCGTACGGGACGAGCTGGGGCGCTTGGCGGAGGCGGGCCTGTCGGCGGTCTCCCTCTGGCTGCCGGTCGCCGCGGAGGCGCTCCCGGACGCGCTGGCCTGGACCGCCGAGGAGGTCCTGCGGCACCCGTCGTGAGCGAAGGTCAACGCCACAGAAACCCGAGGAAGTTCGCTGTTTCGCCGCCTGTTCACGCGATGGTGTGATCATGTCCCTCGGGGTGGATGGCCCTCCAGGGCGCCGGGTAGGGCCTCCGGCATGACGCAGCCGTTCGAACTCCCGCACTTCTACATGTCGTATCCCGCGCGGCTCAACCCGCATGTCGACGAGGCGCGCGCCCACTCGACGGTGTGGGCGCGCGAGATGGGCATGCTGGAGGGCTCCGGTGTCTGGGAGCAGGCCGACCTGGAGGCTCACGACTACGGGCTTCTGTGCGCCTACACCCACCCCGACTGCGACGGACCGGCCCTCTCGCTGATCACCGACTGGTACGTGTGGGTGTTCTTCTTCGACGACCACTTCCTGGACATGTACAAGCGGACCCAGGACCGCGCCGCAGGAAAGGCCCATCTGGACCGCCTGCCTCTCTTCATGCCGCTGGACCCCGCGACGCCGATGCCCGAACCGGAGAACCCGGTGGAGGCGGGCCTCGCCGACCTGTGGAGACGCACGGTTCCGTCGATGTCCGTCGACTGGCGCCGGCGCTTCTCCGTCGCCACCGAGCATCTGCTCAACGAGTCCATGTGGGAGCTGTCCAACATCAACGAGGGGCGGATCGCCAACCCGGTCGAGTACATCGAGATGCGCCGCAAGGTGGGCGGGGCCCCCTGGTCGTCGGGGCTCGTGGAGTACGCGACCGCCGAGGTGCCCGCCGCCGTCGCCGGGACCCGCCCGCTCAGGGTGCTCATGGAGACGTTCTCCGACGCGGTCCACCTGCGCAACGACCTCTTCTCCTACCAGCGGGAGGTTGAGGAGGAGGGCGAGAACAGCAACGGCGTGCTCGTGCTGGAGACCTTCTTCGGCTGCACCACCCAGGAGGCCGCCGAGACCGTCAACGACATCCTCACCTCGCGCCTGCACCAGTTCGAGCACACCGCGCTCACCGAAGTGCCCGCCGTCGCCCTGGAGAAGGGGCTCAGGCCCGACGAGGCCGCCGCGGTGGCCGCCTACACCAAGGGACTTCAGGACTGGCAGTCCGGCGGCCACGAGTGGCACCTGCGCTCCAGCCGCTACATGAACAAGGGTGCCGCCACCGCCGCGCCCTGGCAGAAGCTGACCGGTCCCGGCACCTCCGCCGCCGACGTCGGCGCGCTGCTCGCCTCGGCCGCCGCGGAACGCCTGAGGGCGTACGCGCACGTGCCCTTCCAGAAGGTCGGCCCGTCGTTGCTGCCCGACTTCCACATGCCCTACGAGGTCGAGCTGAGCCCGCATCTGGAGGCCTGCCGCCCCCGTCTGACGGCGTGGATGCACCGCATGGGCATGCTGGAGGAGGGCGTCTGGGACGAGGACAAGCTGGCCGCCTGCGATCTCCCGCTGTGCTCGGCCGGACTCGACCCGGACGCCACACCGGAGGCCCTCGACCTCAGTGCCCACTGGCTCGCCTGGGGCACCTACGGCGACGACTACTACCCGCTGGTCTTCGGAGGCCGCCGCGACCTGGCCGCCGCCCGGCTGAGCACCGCCCGCCTGTCGGCCTGCATGCCCGTCGACGGCGAGTCGGCACCCGTCGTCCCCGTCAACGGCATGGAACGCGGCCTGATCGACCTGTGGGCACGCACCACCGCCGGCATGACCTCCGACCAGCGCCGCACCCTGCGCGACTCGGTCGACAAGATGACCGAGAGCTGGGTGTGGGAGCTGTCCAACCAGCTCCAGAACCGTGTCCCCGATCCGGTCGACTACCTGGAGATGCGCCGCGCCACCTTCGGCTCCGACCTCACCCTCAGCCTGTGCCGCATGGGTCAGGGACCCGCCGTCCCGCCGGAGGTCTACCGCAGCGGCCCCGTCCAGGCGCTGGAGAACGCCGCCGTGGACTACGCGTGCCTGACGAACGACGTCTTCTCGTACCAGAAGGAGATCGAGTACGAGGGGGAGATGCACAACGGGGTCCTCGTCGTGCAGAACTTCTTCGGCTGCGACTATCCGGCCGCGCTCGGCGTCGTCCACGACCTGATGACCCAGCGCATGCAGCAGTTCGAGCACATCATCAGCCACGAACTGCCGGTGCTGTACGACGACTTCGGCCTGTCGGCCGAGGCGCGCGAGGGCATGGGGAACTACGTGGCCGACCTGCAGAACTGGCTCGCGGGAATCCTGCACTGGCACCGGGAGGTCGAGCGTTACAAGGCCCCCTACCTCGCCCGCCGCGCCCACGGCTTCCTGCCAGACCGGGCCCCGGCCCCCGTGCAGCTGGTCAGCTGACGTCCGCGATCCGCTCGGCCACCTCCGCGGCGAGTTCGTCCAGTCCCTTCACGGCCGCTCCGCGCAGTTCGCCGCGTATCGCGTCACCGCCCGCCAGGACGGCGCGGGCTTCCTCGGTGAGGTCCGCGTCGGCCAGGGCGCGGGCCAGTGCGTAGTGTTCCTGGGCGATGAACCGGCCGAGGTTCACCCCGCGCCAGTGCGCGAGGGAGTCGTCGCCCGGAGCGTCCAGCGTGGCGCGGAGGGCGGCCAGGCTCCGCGCGGCCGGGAGCAGCCGACCCGTCTCGCGCTCCAGGCGGGCCTGGTCCCGCCGGGCCGATACCCGGTCCCGGGCCGTCTCCTGCAGCGCGGTGTACAGGCGCCGGGCGCGCAGTGCCTGCTCGGGATCGCCCAGGTGCTCGAAGTCGAAGGCCAGGGAGTACAGCGGGGACGGATCGAGTCCGGCGGGGGCGCCGGGCCGCCGCAGCAGGCTCTGGTCCATGGTGACGGCGTCCAGCCGGCGGATCAGGGTGACCCGGGCGAGTTCGGTGAGCCCCTGGGCCGCGGCCAGGTCCGTCCACGTCGACAGCGGTTCGTCGGCCGGGTCCGTGCCGAACAGCGAGGCGTCCAGCTCCTCGGCCCAGTGGTGCAACGCCGGACCGTCCGCGTCCCGTTCCGGTATTCCGCCCAGGCCGCACCATGTGTCGAAGTCCGTGTCGCGCACCTCGTGCAGCAGCGGCAGATCCGCCGGGTCTCCGTGCAGGCCCACCAGGACGGCGGCCAGCCGCAGTTCGTCGGTCATCGACGACTCCGCCTCACGGCGCAGCAGCTGCCGGAGCAGCGACAGGTCGGCGTCCGAGCGGTCGAACTGGGCCGCCCGCAGCACCAGTCGGCGCCGTACCGGATCGTCGGCCACGGTCGGGTCTCCGGCGCGCAGCCGGGCGAGATCGGCCCGGCCGCGCTCCAGGGCCGGCTCCCACAACGGCGGGCGAGGGTGCTCGTCGAGCAGGTGGTAGGCCATGCCCTCCTCGGCGTTGAGCAGCACGTGGTCGGGCTCGGTGCGCAGGAGTGCCGCGTGCAGCATGCCGATCAGCTCGACCGGGGACCGCTCGGGAAAGCCCAGTGCGGCGCGCAGTTCGGCACGCTCGGCGTCGATGCCGTAGGACTCGCGGATCTCCTCCTCGGTCTCGGCCACCTGCGCGAGGATCGCCTCCGTGCCGTCCGCCGGCGACAGGCCCACGTAGTCGTGCCAGCCGGGCAGGCCGATCACGATCTCCAGCGCCTCGTCCGCGCTCGTCCCGATGATCCCCGCGGAGCCCTCCGAGTCGGCGTACAGCATCGAGCCGTCGGCGCACAGGAAGTACGTGCCGCCGGTGTCGTCGCCCGCGACCACCTCCAGCGGTCCGCCGGAGGCCAGGCGGACCGGTTCGACGTGGCCGCCGGCGGCGCGGTCCAGGTCGAAGTCGAAAGGGAACGCGGCCAGCACGGCGAGATGCCGGTGCTGCCTGAGCAGCCGCAGGGCGTGATCGGTCATGTCACCGAACGTAACAGCCGCCACTGACAGCGAGGCGCCGGCGGTGCGGTGGCGGTCGGTTCAGGCCGACTGGCGCACCCTCGCGGCGTGTTCGACCGCCGCCCGCGCCAGCGCCCGTACGACGGGGTGCGGACGCGAGCCGTCCCCGGACAGCTCCGGCTGGAACAGCGTGGCCAGGAAGAAGGGGTGACCCGGCAGTTCGGCCACCCGCACCTGCCCGGCCTCGTCGTGCCCGGAGAACCGCAGGCCGTGTCCGCGGAGCGTGTCGAGATGGCGGGAGGGACCGTACGCGCAGAAGTACCGTTCGACCGTGCGCGCCGAGCCGATCACCGACTCGGCCAGCGAGCCCGGCTCGATGGCCACCGCGGCCTCGTGACCCACCAGCGAACAGGCCAGCGGTTCGATGAGCGGGTCCTCGGCGCCGGGGTCGTTCTCGGCGTGCGCCGCCCGGGTCAGTCCGCACACGCTGCGGGCGAACTCCAGGAGCGCGTGCTGGAAGCCGCCGCACGTGCCCAGGAACGGAATGCCCTCCCCGCGCGCGGTGCGGACGGCCGCGAGGATGCCCGCCTCACTGCGGTACGGGCTCCCCGGCAGCACCCACACGGCGTCGAAGCCCCGCACCGCACCCTCGGCCTCCGCGTCCTCGGACGGAATCCAGTAGGCGTCCAGGACCAGCCGGTCGCGTTCGGCGAGGGCGTCCAGCAGGAGCGGGATGCGGGTGTGCGAGACGACGTTGGGGGAGCGATCCCCGACGAGGGCCAGTGTGGCGGTGTGAGCTGCGGTGTTCGTCATGCCGTTCATCCTGGGCGGACCCGTGGTTCACGTCCAACGATGATTTCTGCACGGTCGATAAGGGTTGCTGATGGAGTGGGATCCTGTTCCGCATGGACCCGCACCTGCTGCGCACGTACGTCACCGTGGCGCGCCGCGCCTCCTTCTCCGAGGCCGCGCGCGAGCTGGGCTACACCCAGTCAGCGGTGTCCCAGCACATCGCCGCCCTCGAACAGGACCTCGGAGCGCCCCTGCTCACCCGGCGGCCCGTCACACCCACCGCGGCGGGCGAACGCCTCCTGGAGCACGCGGGCCCGCTGCTGCTGCGCCTGGACGCGGCCCGCGCCGACGTCGTTCGCATGGCCGCAGCGCCCGCGCACGGCCTGACCCTCGCCGCCGCACCGACCGCCCTCGGCCCTGCCGTCCTCGCCGCGCTCCCGGCCGCCGGCGTGACCCTGCGCGTCCTCACGCGGGACGCGATCCCGGCCGCCGTCGCCACCGGCACCGCCGACCTCGGCCTGGTCGACGGGGTCGCCGCCCCCAGCGATCCGCTGCGGCTGCCCGACGTGGCGCCGCTGACCACGCACGGCGTAGCCGAGGAGCCCGTCAGCGTCCTGCTGCCCACCGGCCACCCCCTCGCCGGCCGCACCGGCCTGCGCCTCGGCGACCTGGCGGACGCCCGCTGGCTCGACGCACCCGACGCGGCCCTCCCGCTCGCCCATCTGCGCGCCGCCAACGGCGGTGGCGCCTTCCGTCCCGCCCTCCGCTACGAGGGCACCGACCTGCGCGCCCTCACCGCCCTCACCGCCGCCGGCCACGGCCTCACCCTGCTGCCCCGCCCGACGGCCACCGGCGTCCCGGGCACGGTCGCGGTCCCGCTCACCGCACCGCGCGTCGTCCACCGCACGGAACTGGTGCACGGCGGCGCACCGAGGGGAGCCGCAGCCGAGCTGGTCCGGCGACTGGTCTACGGCGCGTGACGGTCGTGTCGAGGGGGTCGGTCCGGTGGCGGGTGGGTGCCGCGTGACGGCCGTGCCGGTCCGGTGAGTGGTGGCCGGGGCGTGACCGCCTGCCGTACCGGTTCGGCAGGGGCCTTGGGGTGCTCGCCTCGACGGCCATCACCACCCTCGGCCACGCTCCGGCCAGTCTCACCCGTTCGTGTCACGTCGCGGACCGGTGCCACGGGTAGAGGACCAGGCGGAGGCGAGCGAACCATGGAACAGACTGCGTTGCGTCCCAAGCCGATGCCCGGTCAGAAACGGCGGGAGAGCGGCACTTCCGGCCCGGGCCGGCGCCCGCACGCCGCGCGCCGACGCGGCCGGCGGACCAGGACCCTGCTGTTCGCACTGTTCACCGGCACCTTCCTGGTGCTCTCCGGCATCGGAATCGGCACGGTCGGCGCCACGGTGATCGGCATGAGCAGACTCGCCGAGTTGCAGAGCCGGACCCCGCCGCACAGTCCCTCGGCCGCGCCCGCCCCGCCCGCGTCCCCGAGCCCCGCCGAGGCCCGGACCGGCGCGACCCTGGGCGTGGAGGCCGTAGACGCCGAGAAGGCCGGCGCACTCGTGGTGGGCGTCCATGTGCCCGGCCCCGGCTACACGGCGGGCCTGGTCCGCGGCGACGTCCTGCTGCAGTTCGGCGGCGCTCGTGTCGACTCGGCCGCCGACCTGGCCCGAGTCGTCGCCCACGCCCGCCCCGGAACCGCGGTGGTCCTCACGGTGCGCCACCCCAGCGGCGGCTACCAGCAGCTGACGGTCGTTCCGGGAGTGGTGACCTGACAAGATGGCCCCATGCCGAGCCCCCTGTCCGCGGACCGCGCGCGCGTGACCCCGCGATCGGCTCGCGCCGCCCTGCCCGGCCGGGCAGGATGCTGCCCGAGACCGCTTCGCCCCCATCTCGACCGCGCTCGGAGGCCCGGATGACCGGTAGTACGCCCGCGCCCTTCACCGCCGACGACTACAGGGCCCGTATGGAGCGTGCCGCGCACACCGCCGCCGACGCCGGACTCGCGGGGCTGCTCGTGGCACCGGGACCGGACATGGTGTGGCTGACCGGCTACACGCCCACCGCGGTCACCGAACGGCTCACCCTGCTCGTCCTCACCCCGGGGCACGATCCCGTGCTCGTCGTCCCCACCCTGGAGGCCCCGGACGCCGAGCATGCGGCCGCGGCGTCCGCGTTCACCCTGCGCGACTGGACCGACGGCAAGGATCCCTACGGCGTCACGGCCGCGCTCCTCGACAAGAGCGGCCGGTTCGGCATCAGCGACAACACCTGGGCGATGCACCTGCTGGGCCTCCAGCGCACCCTGCCCGGCACCTCCTACGCCGCCCTCACCGACGCCCTGCCCATGCTGCGCGCCGTCAAGGACGCGGCCGAACTGGAACTCCTGGCAGCCGCCGGAGCGGCTGCAGACGCAACGTTCGAGGAGATCCGCAAGGTTCCCTTCGCCGGCCGCCGCGAGTCCGACGTCGGCCACGACCTCGCCGACCTGCTGCGCCGCTTCGGGCACTCCCAGGTCGACTTCACCATCGTCGGTTCGGGCCCCAACGGCGCGAACCCGCACCACGAGGTCGGCGACCGCGTCATCCGGGACGGCGACATGGTCGTCCTCGACTTCGGCGGCCTCAAGGACGGCTACGGCTCCGACACCACCCGCACGGTCCACGTCGGCGAGCCGACCGGGGAGGAGCGCACGGTCCACGACATCGTGCGCGCCGCCCAGGAGGCCGGCTTCCGGGCCGTCCGGCCGGGCGTCGCCTGCCAGGAGGTCGACCGCGCCGCCCGCGCGGTGATCACCGACGCCGGGTACGGCGAGTACTTCATCCACCGCACCGGCCACGGCATCGGCGTCACCACGCACGAGCCGCCGTACATGATCGAGGGCGAGGTACAGCCCCTCGTGCCCGGGATGTGCTTCTCCGTGGAGCCCGGCATCTACCTGCCCGGCCGCTTCGGAGTGCGCATCGAGGACATCGTCACGGTGACCGAGGACGGCGGCCGCCGCCTCAACAACACCACCCGTGAGATGGTCATAGTGGACTGAGAGACCAGGAGACACACCCTCGACGACATCCCGGAACGGCTACGGCGCGACCCATGACCCAGGCACCGACACCCACCGCGGACACGGTCCGCAGACTGGTCCGTTCGCTGCTCAAGGAGAGCAAGGAGACCGCGAACGGCGCCGGCGGGCTCGAAGTCCGGCCCGTGGCCGGGGGCCGCGAGCACACCTGGTGGATCGGCACCCGCCATGTGCTGCGCCTCGCCCCCGACCACGCCGCCTCCGTCCGCCGCCGCCGGGAACTGCGCCTGCGCGACCTGGTCCGCCCGCACATCCCCGTCGCCGTCCCGACCAGCGTCGCGCACGGCGACTGGGCACCCGGCCTCGCCTACACCCTCGACAGCAAACTGCCCGGCGGCACCGCCGACGAGCACGACGTCTCCGCCGTCGGCGAGGCCGACCTGGCCGGGCTGCTCAGCGGACTGCGCGCAGTGCCCCCGCGGCAGGCCGAGACGCTCGGTGTGCCGCGCACCGCCCCGCGCTCCCTGGAGGCGCTGCGCCGCATGGCCGTGCACGCGGCCGAACGGCTCGCCGCCGCCGACGAGTTCGACGCCGACCGGCTGCACCAGCTCACCCCGCCCGGCGCCGCCCAGCTCGCCGCACAGCCCGGCACAGCCGTCCTCACCCACCACGGCCTCACCGGCGAGCACGTGGTGGTCAGCGCCGACGGGCGGGTCCGCGGCATCCTGGACTGGACCGCCGCGGCCCTCGGCGACCCCGCCGAGGACATCGCCGGGCTCGCCGTCGCGGTCGGCTCCCCGGCCGCCGTCCGCGCGGCCACCCTCGCCGGCTACGGCGCCCGGCCCTGCCTGCGCGGCCTGTGGCTCGCCCGCTGCGACACCGTCATCCGCCTCACCGACCACCTCGAAGGCCGCGCCGCCGGCTCCCTGCCCCTGCTGCGGACCCAGCTGAGGCGCGTCTGGGAGCCGATCCTGCTGGAGCGGGTGACCGAGTTCAAGGACGACGAGAAGGAGCCTTAGGGCAGCCTTAGGGCACGTCCGGCGGATCATGCCGGATCGCGGGCCGGGCACGGCTCAGGGCTGGATCAGCACCACGCACGACTCCCCGGGCAGCTGGAGCAGTCCGTCCGGGCCCGGGGCCTCGACCGGATCCCACGCGGCCAGGACCTGCACCCGGCCGGTGCCCAGCGGGATCGCCGCCGGCTCCTTGCCCAGGTTCACCGCCACCCGGACGTCCCCGCGCCGGAACGCCAGCCAGTGCGCCTCCTCGTCGTACGCCACCTTCGTGTCGGCCAGGTCGGGATCGGTGAGGTCCGGCTGCTCCCGGCGCAGCGCGATCAGTCGCCGGTACCAGTCCAGCACGCGCGCGTGGGGCTCGCGTTCCGGCTCCGACCAGTCGAGGCAGGACCGCTCCCTGGTCGCCGGGTCCTGCGGGTCCGGTACGTCCTCCTCGGCCCAGCCGTGCTCGGCGAACTCCCGCCGCCTGCCCCGCCGTACCGCGTCGGCCAGCTCGGGATCCGTGTGGTCGGTGAAGAACTGCCAGGGCGTGCCGGCCGCCCACTCCTCGCCCATGAACAGCATCGGCGTGAACGGCGCGGTCAGCGTGAGCGTGGCCGCGCAGGCCAGCAGGCCGGGGGAGAGCAGCGCCGAGAGCCGGTCCCCCTGCGCGCGGTTGCCGACCTGGTCGTGGGTCTGGCTGTAGCCCAGCAACCGGTGCCCGGCCACGCGCGCCCGGTCCAGCGGACGGCCGTGACCACGGCCCCGGAAGGCCGAGTACGTGCCGTCGTGGAAGTACCCGCCGGTGAGCGTCTTGGCGAGCCCGGCGAGGGGAGCGCGCGCGAAGTCGGCGTAGTAGCCCTGGGACTCGCCGGTCAGCGCGGTGTGCACGGCGTGGTGGAAGTCGTCGTTCCACTGCGCGTGCAGCCCGAGGCCGTTCTCCGCGCGCGGGGTGATGATCCGCGGGTTGTTCAGGTCGGACTCGGCGATCAGGAACAGCGGCCGGTCCAGCTCGCCGGCCAGGCTGTCGACGGCCGCCGACAGCTCCTCCAGGAAGTGACACGCGCGCGTGTCGTGCAGTGCGTGCACCGCGTCCAGGCGCAGCCCGTCGATCCGGTAGTCCCGCAGCCACGCCAGCGCGCTGCCCACCAGATACGCGCGCACCTCGTCCGAACCGGGCGCGTCCAGGTTCACCGCGGCACCCCACGGCGTGTGGTGCGTGTCCGTGAAGTACGGCCCGAACTGCGGAAGATGGTTGCCCGACGGGCCCAGGTGGTTGTGCACGACATCCAGGACGACGCCCAGGCCGAGTTCGTGGGCCCGGTCCACGAACCGCTTCAATGCCTCGGGGCCGCCGTACGGCTCGTGCACGGCCCACAACGAGACCCCCTCGTACCCCCACCCGTGCCGCCCCGGGAACGGGCACAACGGCATCAACTCCACGTGGGTTACGCCCAGTTCCACCAGGTGCTCCAGGCGCGCGGCGGCCGCGTCCAGGGTTCCCTCGCGGGTGTACGTGCCCACGTGCAGCTCGTAGAGCACCGTGCCCGGCAGCTCGCGCCCCGCCCACGCGGCACGCCACGCGTACCGCTCGTGGTCGACGACCGCGCTCGGGCCGTCCGGGCCGTCCGGCTGGCGGCGCGAGCGCGGGTCCGGCAGCACCGGACCGTCGTCCAGCGCGAACCCGTATCGCGAGCCGTCCCGCGCCCGCGCCTCCCCCGTCCACCATCCGGCGCGGTCCGGATCGCGCTCCAACGGGCGCGTGGCGCCGTCGCAATGGAGCGTCACACGTTCTGTCTGCGGTGCCCACACCTCGAACTGCACGGACGGTTCCCCTTCGTCTGCTCACCGTGATGTAGCCCGTCCATCGTGCCGCGAAAGCGATCAATGCGCCTTCGAATACGGCCTTTCCCGGCAGGTGTCGTGGACGTACGCGCGCGTGGCCACCGTTTCCCCCGTTTCTGGACACCAGGGGTTCACTGCCCGACAATCACCAGCGTGACGTCGTCCTTCGAGTTCCCCACGTACCCCGCGCGGTTGTCCGACGCGGAGCGCGACAAGGCGCTGCAGGTGCTGCGCGACGGCGTCGCCATGGGCCGTCTGTCGCACGACACGTTCGTGCGCCGCATGGAACTTGCCCTGGCCGCGCGTCGCGCCGACGAACTCGCCGTCCTCACCGCCGACCTGCCCCGCGAGAACCGTTTCTCCCGCGCGGTCCTCGGCACCGTCGAGGCGGTATCCGGCTTCACCGTGCGGCTGCGCCGGGCCTGGCAGGCCGAGCGACTGCCCAAGCTGCTGCTGCCGCACGCGGCGGGCGGCCATCCGCTGCGCATCGGCCGCGACCCCGCGAACGGGCTGCGCCTGAACCACGAGACGGTCTCCCGCGTGCACGCCGAACTCCGCCGCCAGGGCGGCATGTGGGTCCTCAGGGACCTCGGCTCCACCAACGGCACCACGGTCAACGGCCGCCGTGTGGTGGGCGCCGTGGTGGTCCACGAGGGCGACCAAGTCGCTTTCGGACGGATCGCCTTCCGGCTCGCGGCGCACCGGGACAACGTTCCGCATTCGAACTGACGCACCATCGTGGGACCGTACGGTCCCGTTCGGGTGAGTCGGGCTGAGGAACGTGGGCCGCCGTGCCGATGGATCGGGAATGACGTACATCACCCGAGCGGCAGCGGCCGCCGGCGCCCTGCTGGCTTCCGTCGGTCTCCTCGCCGCGGGCCCTGCCCAGGCGGCACCCCGCGACGCGTTTCCCCTTCCCGGTAACTGGCTGTACCTCACCGTCACCCCCGGCGAGACCCAGCCCAGTGACCAGCACGGCACGCTGCTGCTGTGCGACCCGGTGCCCCTGGGGTACGCGCGCGCGGCCGAGGCCTGTGCCGAACTCGAGGCCGCCGACGGCGACATCGCACGCATCCCGCAGAGGAAGGTCTTCTGCTCGATGATCTTCGCCCCCGTGACCGTCCACGCGCACGGGCGGTGGAACGGACGGCCGGTCGACTACCAGGAGACCTACTCCAGCAAGTGCGTGATGGGCGCGCGGACGGGAGCGGTGTTCGCCCTGGACCGCTGAGCCCGGCTACCGGGAGGCACGGGCGGCGCGGGAGGCATGGCACGGGCGGCGCAGGAGGCACGGCGCAGGCGGCGTGGAGGCCTCACGCCGCCCGTTCCCGGGCCTGCTGGGCGGCCACCAGCACCGTCCGGGACTGGTGCTCCACCTGGTTCTCCAGCGGCACCCAGCGGGCTCTGAAACGCTCCGCGAAGGCCTCGCACCAGGAGGTGACGAGCTGCTCCAGCCGGGGCGCCGCCCGGTCGTCCGTCTCCCGCAGCACCCGCAGCAGCATCGCCGCCGCCCGCAGCGGCAGCCGCCGTCCGAAGGCGTCCACACTGCCGACGTACGCCATCGTCGTACCGGCCGGCGGCGTGTGGATCCAGTCCTGTGCGAGGCCCGGGATCAGCTCCAGCGCCCACTGCGCGGCCCGCAGCAGCGGCCCGTCCGCGCCCTCCAGCCGGGGCAGCGCCTCGGCGAGCACCCCCTCCACCTCCAGCGAGTCCCGCAGCAGCCGCTGCGCCAGGCGCCGCATCGCCGCGGCCGGTGCCGGGTGCTGCGCCGGGTCGTCCACCAGGTCGCTGGCCCACATCGGCACCTCCACCACCGCCGTCAGACCGCCGTAGCGGTGCGCGTGGTACCAGGTGCTGTGCCGTGCGTCGTCCGGCAGGCTCGGGTACGCGACGCCCGTCTCCGGGCCGGGCATCACATGCACCCCGGGCCCCGAGGCCGGCCAGCCCGCGGCGTCCGAGGCGCCCGTCTCGACCGGAATGTGCAGCTCCGCCGCGGACTTGGCGAACGGTTCGGCCAGGCCCGGAACGTCCTTCGTCAGCTGCACCCAGCTGCCCCCCAGATCGGTGCCGTGCAGGGTCACCTGGAGGTAGGGGCGCAGTTCGTCGATCACCCCGGTCAGGGCCAGGGTCTCGGGCGGCAGCCGGTCCGGTGGCAGCACCGCAGGGGACCACTCCGGCTGCTCCGCGCCCGTCGGCCGGTAGAAGCCGTGGTGGTAGTCGAGCAGGCTGCGCGGCGCCGGGGTCACATGCAGGCTGGCGCCGTCCGGGTCCGCGCACAGCAGGAAGTGCCAGGAGGTGCCGGCCCGCAACTCCCGCTCGGCCAGGACCCGTTCGGCCAGCACCCGGAGGGTGGAGCCGCCCGTCGGTTCGTTGGCGTGAGCGCCTGCGACGACCAGCACGGCCCGGCGGGCGTGTCCCACCGACAGCAGGTGCAGGGGCCGGCCGGCTCGCGAGACGCCCACCTGTCTGAGCGAGCACAGGCCGGGCTCCTGAGCGGCCAATGTCCGTGCGGAGGCGATCAGTTCGGGAACGCTGGGGTAGCGCAGCTCCGGCAGGAGACTCACCCCCGATTAGTCCGCCCGGCTTCGCTCTCCCAGTGCCGCACGGCGTGGGTGAACTGTCAAGCAGATGGCCGGGAGGCTCCAGGGGGCGCCCGGACGCATTCGCGAGCCGGGCCGAGCTGCCGTGATCCGGGGGGCTCACCGCTGGCGCGGGCCGCGGCCCGCCGGGGCCGCGACGGCCTTCACCCTGTCGCCCTGCCCGTGCACCGTCCTCCTGGCGACGGCGGACAGCGGCAGCGTGCCGACTGCCTCGTCCTCACCCGACCGGGCCTGGCGGCGTGCCCCGACCGTCCACGCGCGCGTACCGCCCGCCGGAGGTGCCGAAGCCCTCGTGGATCTCCTGCGCGCCACCTGGCCCTCCGCGGGAGCGGCCGCCGCCGTCCGGGCGTACGAGGACTGCGACGTGCCTGCCGCGCAGGCCGGCTGAGCGGACGCCGGCCCACCGGCCCCTCAGTCCTCGGCGACCCGCTCCAGCAGCGCCACCGGCAGCCGCTCGAAAAGGTCCGCCACGCGCGCGTGCCCCGTGAACTCCCGCCCCGGCGCCAGCACGTCCGCCCACCGGCCCGGCGGCAGTTCCAGCCGTGTCTCCCGCCAGCCGCCGGACTCCGCGAGCCGCAGCGACAGCCGGGTCACCGCCGTCACCACCTCACCGGAGCGCGCGAACGCCAGACAGTGCTCCGCGGCCGGTCCGTCCGCGGTGAGCGGGCCGTACGTCGCCGCCACGCCGAAGACGGCGGGGCGTCGCGCGCGCAGCCGCAGCGCCGCCGCCGTCAGCGCGTCCTTCTCGCCGGGCGACTCCGCGGGAAACGGCACGGGCCGCCGGTTGTCCGGGTCCACCAGCGCCCGGTACTCGCCCTCCGTGCCCTGGTACAGGTCCGGCACCCCCGGCATCGTCAGATGGACCAGCGCGGTGCCCAGGACGTTCACCCGGACGTGCGGCTCCAGGGCTTTGCGGAAGGCGGCCACACGTTCCCCCGGCGGCCCGCACGGCCCGGCCGCGACGAAGGCCGCCACCGCCTCCTCGTACGGCGGCTCCTGCTCCGTCCAGCTGGTGTACATGCCCGCCTCGCGCACATGCTTCAGCAGAGCCGTCCGGACCCGGCCCTCCTCGGCCGGACCCAGCCCGAACACCGTCTGCCAGGCCGCCCAGGCCAGCTGCCCGTCCGGCACGCCCTCCTCGGGCAGGGTCACCTCGCCGAGCAACTCCGCCCACCGGTCCGGGCATTCGCTGAGCACGGCCAGCGCCGCGCGCACGTCGGCGCTGCGCTTGGTGTCATGGGTGGACACGACCGTGCCGGTGGCCGGCCAGTCGCGCTGCACGCGCGCGCAGTACGCGTGGAAGTCCTCCGGGGACACGCCGGGTGCGCCGGGATCGCGGCCCACCTCTGCCGCCGACAGCAGCGGCACATAGCGGTAGAACGCCGTGTCCTCCACGGCCTTGGCCCGCAGCGCCGACGCGGTCTGCGCGAACCGGGCGCGGAACTCGGCCCGCTCGGCCCGGTCCGGTACCGACGCGTCGCCGGGCGCCTCGACGAGCAGCCGGCGCACGATGTCGACCGCCTCGGCCTCCTCGGGCACCACGAAGGCCAGCCGCGCCTCCTCGGCGTCGGCCTCGGTGACGACGGCGGACGCGTCACCGGAGGCGTACGGCCGGTACACGCGCAGCCGGACCAGCAGCTCCTCCAGGGCCGTGCGCAGCGCCCAGGGCGCCCGGTCGCGCAGCGAGAGGTCCGGGGAGGCGGCGCACAGCCGTGCGGTCACCCGGGTGAGCCGGTCGGTCTCGGCGGCCAGCTCGTGCGTGACCACCTTGTAGGCGGCCCGCCGTGTCGTGGCGTCCCAGTTGCCACCCCGGTCCGTCTGCGGCGCCGCGAACGCCCGGTACCGGCCGAGGAGTTCGTACGCGCCCGTCCGGTCCGTGAACAGGCCGTCGACGTGGCGCAGGGCGTCGTAGCCCGTGGTGCCCGCGACGGGCCAGGAGGCCGGCAGGTGCTCGCCGTCGGTGAGGATCTTCTCCACGACCGTCCAGCGGCCGCCGGTCGCCCCGTGCAGCCGCTCCAGGTAGCCGTCCGGGTCCGCGAGCCCGTCGGGATGGTCGATCCGCAGCCCGTCGACCACGCCCTCCGCCAGCAACTGGAGGATCTTGGCGTGGGTGGCCTCGAACACCTCCGGGTCCTCCACCCGCACCCCGATCAGCTCCGAGATGCTGAAGAAGCGCCGGTAGTTCAGCTCGGTGCGGGCCATCCGCCACCACACCGGGCGGTACCACTGCGTGTCCAGCAGCCGGGGCAGCGGCAGTTCCTCGGTGCCCGCGCGGAGCGGGAAGGCGTGGTCGTGGTAGCGCAGGACGTCTCCGTCGACCACGAGGTGGTCCAGTTCCGAGCCGATCGGACCGCCGAGCACGGGCAGCAGCACCCGCCCGCCCTGCGCCTCCCAGTCGATGTCGAACCACCGCGCGTACGGCGACCCGGGTCCCTCGCGCAGCACCTCCCACAGGGCGCGGTTGTGCCGGGGTGCCATGGCCATGTGGTTCGGCACGATGTCCGCCACCAGGCCCATCCCGTGCTCCCGCGCGGTGTGCGCCAGCGCGCGCAGCCCCTCCTCGCCGCCCAGCTCCTCGCGCACGCGCGCGTGGTCCACGACGTCGTAGCCGTGCGAGGAGCCCGGGACGGCCTCGAGGACGGGCGACAGGTGCAGGTGCGAGACGCCGAGCGACGCCAGGTACGGTACGGCCGCCCCGGCGGCGGCGAACGGGAACGCGGGCTGGAGCTGCAGCCGGTAGGTGGCCGTGGGCACCCCCGGTACGGGTCGCGCAGAGGTCATGGAAACCTACGTACCCAGCCCGCCGGCATTCGTGTCATCCACTCCCTCCTCCGCGTCGGAGCTGGACCCACCAGGCCCCGCTCACCCGCGCCGATGAGGTGGCGTCGGCTGAAGCCGGCCTGACAGGGCGGAGAGGCCCTAGGCGGGCCGCTGCAGCACCGTGAGGCTCCGGTCCGGCAGGGTGATGCGGTCACCGGCCGCGACCTTCGCGCCCGTCCCCGAAGGCACCCCGTCCGGGTCGGCCGTGTCGACGATCACCTGCCACTGCCGGCCGTGGTCTACGGGCACGACGAAGTCCAGCGGGCCGGGCGAGGCGTTGAACATCAGCAGGAAGGAGTCGTCGGCGATCCGCTCCCCGCGCGGACCGGGCTCCGAGATCGCGTTGCCGTTCAGGAACACCGTCAGCGCGGACGCCCGTGCCGAGTCCCAGTCCCGCTGGGCCATCTCGCCGCCCTCGGGCGTGAACCAGGCGATGTCGGACAGGTCGTCGTGGGTGCCCTCCACCGGCCGCCCGTGGAAGAAACGCCGCCGTCGGAAGACCGGATGGTCCCGGCGCAGCCAGACCATCGCGCGGACGAACTCCAGCAGCTCGCCGCCGTCCTCGGGCCAGTCCACCCAGGACACGTCGCTGTCCTGGCAGTAGGCGTTGTTGTTGCCGCGCTGGGTGCGGGCGAACTCGTCGCCGTGACTGATCATCGGCACGCCCTGGGACAGCATCAGCGTGGCGACGAAGTTGCGCATCTGGCGGGCGCGCAGCCCGAGCACGTCCGGGTCGTCGGTCTCGCCCTCGGCACCGCAGTTCCAGGACCGGTTGTGGCTCTCGCCGTCCCGGTTGTCCTCGCCGTTGGCCTGGTTGTGCTTCTGGTCGTACGAGACGAGGTCGTGCAGCGTGAAGCCGTCGTGGCAGGTCACGAAGTTGATGGAGGCGAGCGGGCGGCGGCCGTCGTCCTGGTAGAGGTCCGAGGAGCCGGTCAGCCGGGAGGCGAACTCGGCGAGTGCCCTCGGCTCGCCCCGCCACAGGTCCCGGACGGTGTCGCGGTACTTGCCGTTCCACTCGGTCCACAGCGGCGGGAAGTTGCCCACCTGGTAGCCGCCCTCGCCCACGTCCCACGGCTCGGCGATCAGCTTCACCTGGGAGACCACCGGGTCCTGCTGCACCAGGTCGAAGAAGGACGACAGCCGGTCCACCTCGTGGAACTGCCGGGCGAGGGTCGCCGCGAGGTCGAAGCGGAAGCCGTCGACGTGCATCTCGGTCACCCAGTACCGCAGCGAGTCCATGATCAGCTGGAGGACGTGCGGGGACCGCATGAGCAGGGAGTTCCCGGTGCCCGTGGTGTCCGTGTAGTAGCGGGGATCGTCCGCCAGACGGTAGTACGACGGGTTGTCGAGGCCCTTGAAGGACAGCGTCGGCCCCAGGTGGTTGCCCTCGGCGGTGTGGTTGTAGACGACGTCCAGGATCACCTCGATCCCGGCCTCGTGCAGCGCCCGGACCGCCGACTTGAACTCCAGGACCTGCTGGCCGCGGTCGCCCCAGGAGGCGTACGCGTTGTGCGGGGCGAAGAAGCCGATGGTGTTGTAGCCCCAGTAGTTGTTCAGCCCGATGTCGACCAGCCGGTGGTCGTTCACGAACTGGTGTACGGGCATCAGTTCCAGCGCCGTCACGCCCAGCTTGGTCAGGTGCTCGATGATCGCGGGGTGTGCGAGCGCCGCGTACGTGCCGCGCAGTTCCTCCGGCAGTCCGGGGTGACGCATGGTGAGGCCCTTCACGTGGGCCTCGTAGATCACCGTGTGGTGGTACTCGGTGCGCGGGGGCCGGTCGTCGCCCCAGTCGAAGTACGGGTTGATCACCACCGAGGACATGGTGTGCGGCGCCGAGTCCAGGTCGTTGCGCTGCTCCGGGGCGTCGAAGTGGTAGCCGTACACCTCCTCGCCCCACCGGACGGACCCGCTGACCGCCTTGGCGTACGGGTCGAGCAGCAGCTTCGCCGAATTGCAGCGCAGCCCGCGCTCGGGGGCGTCGGGGCCGTGCACCCGGAACCCGTACCGCTGCCCCGGCATGACACCCGGCAGGTACGCGTGCCGCACGAACGCGTCGCTCTCGCGCAGTTCCACCGCCGTCTCCGAGCCGTCGTCGTGCAGCAGACACAGCTCTACTCGGTCCGCGGCCTCCGTGAAGACCGCGAAGTTGGTTCCGGCGCCGTCATAGGTGGCGCCGAGCGGATACGCCTCTCCAGGCCAGACCTGCATGGACACGACTCTTCCAGGTGTGCCGCCCCGCCGGGGCCGCGTTGGCTTCGAGTCTGCCCGAAAGTGAGGGAACCTCCTGTGACTTACGCCCCTCTTACCGGCCGACCAGTGCACACGACGACGTGACTGCCCGCCGTGTGCCGAACCAGTGGGGCAACACGTACTCCCGGGGATGTTGGGGGAGTAGGGGGTAGATGTGCGCGAGATAGTGCACCGCCATCTGGGCAAGGTGGTGGCCGGTGCGGCCCTGGCGGTGGCCGGGACCGCCGTGATGGTGGGAATCACCCTGCCGGGCACGGCAGGGGCGGACGAATCGGGAGGACAGGGCGGCGGCACACAGGCCGCGCAGCAGACGGGGCAGGGGCCGGACGCGGTCCGGCCGGGCGTAGTGGAACAGGCGCCGGCCCAGGGGAAGAAGGGCACGGGCCGCGACCCGCTGACGGACGACGAGATCCAGCGCGTCGAGAAGCTCGCCCTGAGCAGGCAGATGCTCACCGCGGGCGAGAACGTCGACGGCGACCGCGGCCCGCAGCGCCTGAGCGTCGACCTCGCCGACCCCGAGGCGAACGAACTGGACGACCCGAACGCGCCGCGCCGGGCCGACGTGACCTTCTACGACTACAAGACCGACACGCTCGTCACCAGGACGGTCAACCTGCAGACCGGCAAGGTCGAGTGGACCGGCACCCAGCAGGGCGTCCAGCCGCCGCTGAGCCGTGCCGAGAACGCCGAGGCGGCCGAGCGGCTGATCGCCGACCCGCTGGGCGCGGGACTCAAGGCGGACTACAAGGACGCCACCGGCCGCGAGCTGACCTCTGCGGACCAGCTACTGCTCAACGGCGCCGTCTACCGAGCCACTCCGGGTGGCCAGCCCGCCGTACTCGACAAGTGCGGCGAACACCGCTGCGTGCGGCTGTTCCCGAAGGTCAAGAACGGCCCCTGGATCGACGCCCGGTGGCTGGTCGTCGACCTGAGCGCCGGCAAGGTCGCCAAGCTCGAACGCCGCTGAGCGGCGCCAGCCCTCCGTTCGCTTTTCCTACTTGCTCGTCCTGCAAGGGAGCCACTTCGTCATGCCCGTCAACCGAATCAGCCGTGCCCGCGCGCGGGCGGCCGTCGGCGTCACCGTGGCCGCACTGGCCGCCGGTGCGACGGCCGGCGCCGGACCGGCCGTCGCCCAGCCGAAGGCCGCCCCCGTCGCGGCCGCCGACTGCAGCGCCGCCTACAAGATCGAACAGAAGCTCTCCAGCGGCACCACCTGGCGGATGTGCTGGCGCTACGACAGCAAGGCCGGCCTCGTCCTGGAGAACATCTCCTACCAGCCCAAGGGCGAGACCCAGCCGATCAAGGTCCTCAACAGCGCCCGCCTCGGCCAGATCGACGTCCCCTACGACGACGGCAGCGTCGAGTACGACGACCTGACCGGCTTCGGCTTCGCCCAGGGCCTGGTGAACCTGGCCCCCGGCGAGTGCCCCGGCGGCACCATCAAGACCGTCCGCGTCCCGGACTCCTGGGACCCGCAGCACCCGGACGTCAAGGGCCTGTGCACGACCACGCGTTCGCGCGGCCACGCCTACCGCATGCAGGGCGACACCGCCAACAAGGTCTTCCAGGCGCAGGGCAAGGACCTGCTCGTCTACACGGTCAACCGGGTCGGCTGGTACGAGTACATGACCGAGTGGCGCTTCCAGGACGACGGCACCGTCAACATGAACGTCGGCGCCACCGGCAGCCTCTCCTACGACGACTACGACGCCGGCGACGGGCGCGGCTGGCCCATCGGCAAGGGCGCCAAGGCCTACGCCACCAGCCACAGCCACAACGTCTTCTGGCGGCTGGACTTCGGCCTCGACGGCTCCTCCAAGACGAAGATCGAGCAGTACGACTCGGCCGTCACCGCCCCCGCCCGCGGCCAGCAGGCGCCCACCAACAAGACCACCCGCACCAAGGTCACCAAGGAACTCGCGGGCGACTACAAGACCTACCGCTGGTGGCGGGTGGTCAGCGCGACCGGCAAGAACAAGGACGGGCACGCGCGTTCGTACGAGATCGTCCCCGGCCCCACCACGAAGTACCCGGGCCGCAGCTTCACCCAGCACGACGTGTACTTCACCGAGTACAACAAGTGCGAGCAGTTCGCCAGCAACAACCCGGGTGCCTGCCCGGCCGGGGCGGGCAAGTCCGTCGACAAGTGGGTCAACGGCCAGACCCTCACTCACCCGCTGGTCTGGATGAACGTCGGCTTCCACCACATCGCCCGGGACGAGGACCAGCAGCCCATGCCGATCCACTGGCAGGGCTTCGCCATCGCCCCGAGGGACGTCACGGCTATGAATCCGCTCACTCCCGACGAGCTGGCGTGGCAGAACGGTCACTGGCGGCCGCGTAGTTGAGAAACCGACCTGTCCATCCGGCTGCATCGCCGACCGCTCCCGGAGTACCCTTCCTTGATCGTTGAGACGGGGAAGGCCCGGGGTGGCGGAAGGCGGTGCACGGGTGGGCTCGGGAGGGCTGGAGCTGCCCCCTGGTGACGAGGGTCACGAGGGAAACTCCACAGACGTCCCGCCCGGCGCGGTGTCCCTGGCCCGCCCGATGGACGCCACGGGGTCCATCGGGCCGGAACTGGACTGGGACGCCGACGCCTGGCTCGAGGTGCGCACCCGCGCCCAGCGGGCGGGCCGGGCCTACATCTGGCTGAACCTCGTGGAGCAGCGGCTGCGCGCGGTCGTGGCCGCTGTGCTGCGCCCCATCTACGAACCCGTCCACGGCGACGAGTGGGTGGTGGCCGCGGCCGGGCCGGCCGGACAGGAATGGGTGCAGCGGGCGGTGGCCGTCCGGGAGGTCAGCCGCCGCAAGGGCTACCTGCTCGACCCGGCCGACGACAACGTGCTCAGCTTCCTCACCCTGCCTCAGCTGCGCGAGCTGATGGTGCAGCACTGGCCGTGCTTCGAACCGTACTTCGACGAGCGCCGCGACCTCGAACTCGCCCTGGACGAGCTGGAGGTGACCCGCAACGTCGTCTCCCGCAACCGGGCCCTGTCCGAGGCCGTGCTGAACCAGGCAGAGCGGGCCTCGGCCCGGCTGCTGGAGATGCTCGGTGCGGGCGGCGACGTGCCCTCCGCGCGCCGGCTGCCCGTCGACGCGGTCGAGGACCTGGTCGGCGACCGGTACGCGGACGTCGTCGCCGTCCACCCCGACCGGGTGCGTCTCATGCGCCAGTTCCCGGCCGAGGACATCTTCGGCGGTGCCCGCCGCCTCGACGCCATCGGCATCGGCCTCAACCTGCTCGTGCAGAACTTCTCCGGACGGCGGCTGGTCCGGCTCGCGGAGTCCGGCTGCCGGGTGCGGCTGCTCTTCCTCAACCCGGCCTCCAGCGCGGTCAAGCGCCGTGAGCGCGAACTCGGGATGAAACGGGGCGAACTGAGCCGGTCGGTCGAGATGAACATCCTGCACATGCGCCGGGTGCGGTCCCGGCTGCGCGACCCCGGCGCCTTCGAGATCCAGGTCTACGACGAGACGCCCCGCTTCACCGCCTACCTCGTGGACGGCGACGGCGCCGACGGCATCGCGGTGGTGCAGTCCTATCTGCGCGGGGCGCGCGGAATGGAGTCGCCGGTTCTGGTGCTGCGCAACGGCAGCCGGCTGGTCAAGTCGGACGATGTGCTCGAGGGCGGACTCTTCCCGACATACCGTGAGGAATTCGAGCAGGCCTGGGCGGATTCGCGCCCGGTGTCCTGAACCGTCCGCCCCGGCAAGCGGAACGCGGTCCTCGGATTGTCAGTGCCACGTGCGAGGGTGGAAGCCACTGGGGGAAAGCACCACCAAGAAGGGGGGCCGCCCATGGGCTGGCACCGGGAGCTGCTGATCGGCTTCGACCTGGAGACGACCGGGACCGATCCGCGCGAGGCACGCATCGTCACCGGCGCGGTGATAGAGGTCAGGGCAGGTGAGCCCGTCGGACACCGGGAATGGCTGGCGGATCCGGGCGTGGAGATCCCGGCGGACGCGGTGGCCGTGCACGGGATCAGCAACGAACGCGCGGCGGCCGAGGGCCGCCCGGCCGACCGGGTCGCCGACGCCATCGCGGACGTCCTGGTCTCCTACTGGAAGACGGGTGTCCCGGTCGTCGCCTACAACGCGGCCTTCGACCTCACCCTGCTCTCCGCCGAACTGCGCCGGTACGGCCTGCCGTCCCTCGCCGACCGGCTCGGCGGCCGCGCCCCGGCGCCCGTCGTCGACCCCTACACGATCGACCGCTGGGTCGACCGCTACCGCCGCGGCAAGCGGAACCTGGAAGCGGTCTGCGCCGAGTACGGCATAGTCCTCGACGCGGCCCACAACGCCTCGGCCGACGCCCTCGCCGCGGCCCGCCTCGCCTCCGCGATAGCCGCCCGCCACCCGAAGATCGCGTCCCTCGGCCCGGCCGAACTGCACCACCGGCAGATCGAGTGGTATGCCGAGTGGGCGGCGGACTTCCAGCGCTTCCTGCGTGGCAAGGGGGATGCGGACGCGGTGGTGGACGGCACTTGGCCGCTGCGGGAGCCGGTGGACGAGAAGGTCTGAACCCGCTCTGAACCCGCTCTCACCGGTTCAGAACGGATACCACCGCACCGTCTCGTCCCCGTCCCGCAGGGACGCCACCCGGCGGCGGAACTCGGCCAGCGCCTGCGGGTTGCCCGGCGCGTGCTGGGCCACCCAGGTGCAGCTGGCCGTCTCCCGGGCGCCGCGCAGCACGCCGCAGCCCTCCCACTCCCGTACGTCCCATCCGTAGGCCTCGGTGAAGGAGCCGTACGCCTCGGCGGGCAGGCCGTAGCGGTCGCGGGAGAGGGCCATGACCACCAGGTCGTGCTCGCGCAGGTCGGTGGAGAAGGTCTCCAGGTCGACCAGGACCGGGCCGTCGGGGCCGACGTGCACATTGCGGGGCAGCGCGTCCCCGTGGATCGGACCCGGCGTCAGACGGGGCGTCAGCGCGGCCGCGGCCGTGGCGAAGTCGTCCCGGCGCGCCCGCAGGTAATCCGCGTCCTCGGGGTCGATCGCCGTGCCCGCCAGCCGCAGCCAGCGCTCCACACCGCCCAGCAGCTCGCGGGGCGGCAGCGTGAAAGGGGGAGAGGGCAGTGCGTGCACGATCCGCAGCAACTGGGCGAGATCCCGGGGCTCGGCAGGCCGTACCGGCTCGGGCAGCCGGTGCCACACCGTCACCGGGTGGCCCTCGACCAGCAGCGGCTTCGGCTCGGCCGCCCGTACGGCGCGGACGCCGGCCTCCTGAAGCCAGCCGGCGATGTCCAGCTCGCGCCGGGCGCGCTCCAGCAGTTCGGCGTCGCGGCCCACCTTGACCACCAGGTCGCCGGCGGCGAACACCGCGTTCTCGCCGAGGGCGAGGAGCCGTGCGTCTGACGCCAAACCCGGCAGCACCTGCGCCGCGGCCAGTACGTCCCGCGCCCGTGCCTCGTCCATCGTCCGCCTCCGTGCCGTTCGTCCCGTGCCGTGCGTGTCCGGTCTTCGGCCAGTCTCGCATTCGCACAGGTCGGACCCTGTGCGCGGTCCCTTGACGCGGTTCCCCGCCTTCACGAACATGGACACGCCAATCTGATCTGGCAAAGGGGCTGATTCCGTGACATCAGTGGCCGAAGCGAGACGGCAGGCCGGACGCGTTTCCGGTCACGGCGCCTGGTTCCTGGTCCTGCCCGCCCTGATCCCGATCCTTCTGCTCAGCGTGGGCCCGCTGCTGTACGGCATCCTGCTGGCGTTCACCGACTCGCAGTCCGGCCGGACCGCGGCCACGCAGTGGATCGGCGGTCTCAACTTCCGGGACCTGCTGCACGACACGCTGTTCTGGGAGTCGTTCCGGATCGGGCTGGTGTGGGCGGTCGGCGTGACCGTCCCCCAGTTCCTGCTGGCCCTCGGCCTCGCCCTGCTGCTCAACCAGGAGTTACGGCTGCGCTGGCTCGCCCGCGCCCTCGCGATCGTCCCGTGGGCCATGCCCGAGGTCGTCGTCGGCATCATGTGGCGCCTGGTCTACAACCCGGACGCCGGTGTCCTCAACGAGACCCTGCGCGACCTGGGCCTGGGGGAGGGCCGGGACTGGCTGAGCGGCCTGGCCACCGCGCTGCCCGCCGTCATCGTCGTCGGCGTCTGGGCGGGCATGCCGCAGACGACCGTCGCCCTGCTCGCCGGACTGCAGAACACCCCGCGCGAACTCCACGAGGCGGCGGCCGTGGACGGCGCAGGCGCCTGGCGCCGGTTCCGCACGGTCACCTGGCCCGCCCTCGGACCGGTGGCCCTGGCGATCACCGCCCTCAACCTGATCTGGAACTTCAACTCCTTCGCCCTGGTGTACGTGCTCACGAACGGCGGGCCCGGCGGCAAAACCCGGCTGCCCATGCTGTTCGCCTACGAAGAGGCCTTCCGCTACGGCCAGTTCGGCTACGCGGCGGCGATGGGATGCGTGATGGTCGCGGTGATCTCGATCCTGCTCGCGGTGTTCCTGGCCGGCCGGCTGCGCGGCGGTGAGGACGCATGAGGACCCGCCCCGCGGCCCGCGCCGGCCAGTACGCCGCCCTGCTCGCCTACCTCGTCTTCCTGGCCTTCCCGCTCCTGTGGCTGCTGTCCACCGCGTTCAAGTCGCCGCGCGAGCTCGGCAGTCTGCATCCCACCTGGATCCCGCGCCACCCGACCCTGGCCAACTTCCGGCAGGCCTTCGACGAGCAGCCGCTGCTGCACGCCGCCCTCAACTCCCTGCTCGTGGCGGCCGGCGCCGCCGTCGTCGCCGTACTGATCGCGACACCGATGGCGTACGTCATGGCACGCCGCCGTTCCCCGCTGTCCCGCGCGGCGACCGGATGGGTGGTGGTCAGCCAGGCGTTCCCGTTCGTGCTGGTGATCATCCCGCTGTTCCTGGTGCTGAAGCGGCTGCGGCTCATCGACTCGCTGCCCGGCCTGGTGCTGGTGTACGTGGTGTGGGCGCTGCCGTTCGCGCTGTGGATGCTCGTCGGCTACGTCCGGGCCGTGCCCGCCGAGCTGGAGGAGGCGGCGGCCGTCGACGGGGCCGGGCGGCTCAGAACCCTGGTGTCGGTGACGGCGCCGCTGCTCGCGCCGGGGATCGCGGCGACGGCGCTGTTCGCGTTCGTCACCGCGTGGAACGAGTTCTTCTTCGCCCTGGTGCTGCTCAAGAGCCCGGGCAGGCAGACCCTCCCGGTCGTCCTCACCCGCTTCATCGGTGCGGAGGGGGTCGCGGACCTCGGACCGCTGGCGGCCGCCGCGTTCCTCGCCACGCTGCCCTCGCTGGCCGTCTTCGCCCTCGTCCAGCGCCGGATCACGGGCGGCCTGCTCACCGGGGCGGTGAAGAGCTGATGCGCCGGACGAGAATGACCACGGCCCTCGTCGTCCTCGTGCTCCTCCTCGCGGGCTGCTCCTCGGGACGCGGTGGGGACGGCGGGCCGATCACCCTGCGCTTCCAGTCCCTGGCCTGGCAGCAGGAGTCCGTCGACGCCAACAAGGAGCTGGTGAAGGAGTGGAACGCGACCCACCCGGACGTCAAGGTCGAGTACGTCCAGGGCAGTTGGGACAGTGTCCACGACCAGTTGCTCACCTCCTTCGAGGGCGGGGAGGCCCCGGACGTCATCCACGACGCCTCCGACGACCTCGCCGACTTCGCCTACGGCGGCTATCTCGCCGACCTGACGGACCTGCTGCCCGCCCGGCTCAGGTCCGACATCCCGCAGCGCAGTTGGGAGACGGTCACCTTCGGGGACGGGATCTACGGTGTGCCCTTCCTCCAGGAGCCCCGAGTGCTGATCGCCGACTCGGCCCGGCTGCGGACGGCGGGGGTGCGTATACCGACCCCGGAACATCCCTGGAGCTGGGCCGAGTTCCGGCAGGTGACCCGGCAGCTGAGCGGCGACGGCACGTACGGCGTCGCCTGGCCGCTGAAGGAGCCCGTCTCCGCCACGCTCAACCTCTCGCTCTCTGCGGGCGGGCAGCTCTTCCACCGGGGCGCCGACGGCAAGGTGACCGTGCGGTTCGGGGCCGGCGAGGCGGTCGTACCCCGGACCGTCCATGACCAGGTCACCGCCGATCACAGCGCGCCCGCCTCGACGCTAGGCAGCGGCGGCTCGGACACGCTGCCCGGCTTCTTCGGCGGCCGCTACGCGATGGTCCCGCTGGGCTTCTCCTACCGTCAGCAGATCGTGCAGCAGGCCCCGAAGGGCTTCGCGTGGGAGGTGCTGCCCGCTCCCGCGGGCGCCGACGGGCTCACCCAGGGTGTCAGTCCGCAGACCCTGTCCGTCGCCGCGGACTGCCCGCACAAGAAGGAGGCGGCCGCGTTCATCGACTTCCTTCTGCAGCCGGGGAACATGGTCCGCCTCGCCCTCGGTGACTGGATGCTGCCCACCGGCACCCAGGCCCTGCGGGACCCGGCCCTGCACACCGCGAAGAACGGCTGGGCCGCCGGCACCGCCCTGGCCGCCCACCTCCGGCCCGCGCCCGCCCAGTCCGTGCGCGGCTACGCGGAGTGGAAGGACAAGGTGGCCACCCCGGCCTTCCAGGAGTACTACAGCGGCTCGATCGGCCTGGACCACCTGCGCAGACGCCTGGAGCGGGACGGCAACCTGGTGCTGGCCCGGTACCAGCGCTGACCGCGGGGGTCGGCAGGGCACCCGCAGAAAATGAATTGAACGAGACGTCTCGTCTTGTCTAATCTCGGACCCATGACCAGTCCTGCTCATATCGCCATGTTCTCCATTGCCGCCCACGGCCATGTGAACCCCAGCCTGGAGGTGATCCGCGAACTCGTCGCCCGCGGCCACCGCGTCACCTACGCCGTCCCGTCGGTCTTCGCCGAGAAGGTGGCCGCGACCGGGGCCCGCCCCGTGCCGTACACCTCGACGCTGCCCGGGCCCGACGCCGACCCCGAGGCCTGGGGTGCCACGCTGCTGGACAACGTGGAGCCCTTCCTGGACGACGCGATGCAGACGCTGCCGCAGCTGATCCGGGCCTACGACGGCGACGAACCCGACCTCGTCCTGCACGACATCACCTCCTACCCGGCCCGCGTCCTCGCCCACCGCTGGGGCGTCCCGGCGATCTCCCTCTCACCGAATCTCGTCGCCTGGGTCGGCTACGAGGAGGAGGTCGCGGAGCCGATGTGGGCGGAGCCGAGAAAGACAGCGCGCGGTCAGGCGTACTACGCCCGCTTCGAGGCCTGGCTGGCGGAGAACGGGATCACCGAGCATCCGGACCCGTTCGTGGGCCGTCCTGCTCGCTCCCTGGTCCTGATCCCCCGGACCCTCCAGCCGCAGGCCGACCGGGTCGACGAGCGCGTCCACACCTTCGTCGGCGCCTGCCAGGGAGACCGCTCCGACCAGGGTGACTGGCAGCGGCCCGCCGGTGCCGAGCGGGTGGTTCTGGTCTCCCTCGGCTCTGCCTTCACCAAGCAGCCCGCCTTCTACCGCGCATGCGTGCGCGCCTTCGGGGACCTGCCCGGCTGGCACCTGGTCCTCCAGGTCGGCAGGCACGTGTCCCCCGACGACCTGGGCGAGCTGCCCGGCAACGTCGAAGTGCACGGCTGGGTGCCGCAGTTGGCGGTGCTGCGGCAGGCCGACCTGTTCGTCACGCACGCCGGCGCGGGCGGCAGCCAGGAAGGGCTGGCCACCGCCACACCGATGATCGCCGTACCGCAGGCCGTCGACCAGTTCGGCAACGCCGACATGCTCCAGTCCCTCGGCGTCGCCCGCCACCTGCCCACCGAGGAGGCCACCGCCGACCGCCTCCGCGAAGCGGCCCTCGCCCTGACCGCCGATCCGGAGGTGGCCCGCCGACTGAAGGAGATCCGGGCCGGGATGGCCGAGGAGGGCGGCACCCGGCGCGCGGCCGACCTGATCGAGGCGGAACTGGACGGGAGGCCCCGGAGGTAGGGCCTGTCCGGCGGATCATGCCGGAATCGCGGGTCCTGGCACGCCCTCCCCCCCAGAGGGGGTACCCCCAGCCGTGTTGTCGTCACTCGCCGACTCCCCCCCCCACGCTCGGCTGCGCTCGCGCGGGGGGACCCCCATCGCGTCGCCGCCCCCTCCGCCTTGAAGCTGGACGCACCGGGCCCCGCTCACCTGCGCTGATGAGGCGCCGTTGGCTGAAGCCGGCCTGATCCGCCGGACAGGCCGCAGCAGCTGACGCGGAACCCGCCGGGCCGCGTCAGCGGTAGGTGGCGGTGGCGAGTCGCGCCTTGTAGATGACCGCGCCCTCCCGGGCCCGTGCCACCCCGCTCACGTCGAAGTGGACGTACTTCGTCCCGAAGGCGTTGCCGCCCGGTACGGCAGCGGTCCACATCTGCTCGCCGGAGGCGTGGTGCACGTACGACTTGACGAGCTTGCGCGTGTGCAGGGTGGTCGGCTTCATCGTGGACTTGTCGACCGCGTAGACGCCGTTGGTGTCCGTGACCAGGAGCCGGCCCGGGTGCTGGAAGTCGGGCTGGAGGTCGTGCGGGTGGTGGAACGTGGTGAGGCGGCGCTCGGTGTCCTCGATCAGCTTCGCCGAGTTCGCCGTCGTCACGATCCGGTAGGCCGTCAGCACCGAGCCGCCGGCCGCCCACAGCCGCTCCAGTTGCGGGTCCCACAGCAGACCGTGCGCCTGGAAGAACGGGATCGGGGCACCGGCCCGCACCAGCGAGCCGCTGTGGCTGTCGGTGGGCCGGAAGACGTGCAGGCTGCCCCCGCCGGCGGTACCCCCTTCCCCCGTGCTGCGCCCGGCGACCACGACGACGCCGGTGCCGCGGGCCCGCTCGACGGCGTGCGGGTAGTTCGGGATGCTCGCCGACCAGAGCAGCTTCTTGTCGCGGCGCCGGTAGATGCTCGCCGTGCCGGGGCTGTTCGCTGTGCCTGTGGCCGCGAGCAGGATCTGGCCGTCCCCGCCGGTGTCACGGAACCGGTGTTCCATCGGGTGCCCCGAACCCGCCGGGTTCAGCTGCCACTTGATGTGGGCGTCCGTGAACGGCTTGTTGCGGTCGAAGAGAAAGACCTTCCCGGAAGTGACGTCCCCGATGAGCACGTCGAACGCCGCCGGTGCCGCGCTCGCCGGCGCCGCACCCAGCAGCCCGGCGGCCGGGGCGGCCAGCGCGCCCCTCAGCAGTCCCCGCCTGTCCATGTGATGTCCTCCCCCGTGTTCGACGACGTACATGGTCCGGACAGCTAGAGGAGACACCAGGGCCCGTTGGTTCCCCCGGAAACCAACGGGCCCTGTGTCAGCGGGCGGAATCAGACAGTCAGCCGATCGCCCTCACCACGTACCGCGGGTGCCGCGTCCGGCTCCGGCGACTCGTCGTGGGTGAGGTCCGGCATCCGGTGCAGCCACTTCGGCAGATACCAGTTGCGCTCGCCGAGCAGCGCCATCACGGCCGGCAGCAGCACCCCGCGGATGACCGTCGCGTCGATCAGGACGGCGGCGGCCAGGCCCACGCCCATCTGCTTCATGGACTGCATGGACAGCGTGCCGAAGATCGCGAACACGGCGACCATGATGACCGCGGCGCTGGTCACGACACCGGCCGTGGTGACCACGCCGTGCTGGATCGCGTCCTTCGTCGTGCGGCCGCGCATCCGCGCCTCGCGGATCCGGGAGACCACGAACACGTGGTAGTCCATGGACAGACCGAACAGGATCACGAAGAGGAACAGCGGCAGCCAGGTGACGATCGCACCGACACCCTCCGCGCCCACCAGCGAGGCACCCCAGCCGTGCTGGAAGACGGCGACGAGGATGCCGTAGGCCGCGCCCACCGACAGCAGGTTGAGCACGATCGACGTGATCGCGACGGTCAGCGAGCGGAACGAGAGCAGCATCAGCAGGAAGGCGAAGACGACCACGAAGGCGAAGACCGGGACGACGGAGCCGAGCAGCTGGTCGTTGAAGTCGTGGTTGCCCGCGACCTGTCCGGTGACCGGCGCCTCGACGCCGTCGACCTTGCCGAGCGTGGCGGGCCGCACCTCGTCGCGCAGCTTCTCCAGGCTCTCGCTCGCCTTGGCCATGTCGGAGCCGCCGACCAGCGGCACGGACACCAGTGCCACGTTCTGCGCCGCGTGCAGCTTGATGTCGACCGGTCCCCGCGAGGCGCCCGAGTCGATCGCCTGCCGCTTGAAGTCGGCCAGCGCCCGCTGCACCTCGGGCGCGTTGATGTCCCTCGCCCTGACGACCACCTCGGCCGGCTCGGAGCCGCCCGGGAAGGCCGCGTTGACCCGGTCGTAGGTCTGCACGATCGGCAGCGAGTCGCCGAACTCCTGGTCCAGTGTGAGCTGCGAGGTCTTCATGCCCAGCGCCGGCGCAGCGACGGCCAGCAGGGCGCCCACCGCGACGACGACGGAGACCACGGGCCTGGCGAGCACGCCCTTCAGGACGGCGGTCCAGAACCGGCTCTCCGTGCCGCCGGTGCGCTTGCGCCGCCGCAGGAACGGGATCCGGCCCTTCTCGACGCGCTCGCCCAGCAGCGAGAGCAGCGCGGGCAGGACGGTGACGGAACCGACCATGGCGACCGCCACGACCATCAGCGAGGCCAGGCCCATCGCCTCGAACGCGGGGAGTCCGGTGAACAGCATGCCCGCCATCGCCACGCAGACGGTGACACCGGAGACGATGATCGCGCGGCCGCTGGTGGCGGCGGCGATCCGCAGCGCCGCCCCGGCTTCCCGCCCGGCCTCGCGCTCCTCGCGTTCCCGGCGCAGGTAGAACAGGCAGTAGTCGACGCCGACCGCCATGCCGACCAGCAGCATCACGGAGTTCGCGGTGTCGCTCATCGGCTGCAGATGGCTGACGAGGCCCATCAGGCCCATCGTCGCCATGATCGCGGTGACCGCCAGGCCCACCGGCAGCAGCGCCGCCACCAGCGCGCCGAAGGCTATGAGCAGGATGCCGAGGGCGACCGGGACGGCGGAGTACTCGGCCTTCCGGAAGTCGTCGCCGAAGGCGTCCTTGTACTGCTTCTTCATGGTGGCGGCGCCGATCTCCGCGACCCGCAGCGACCCGTGGTCCTTCTGTACGTCCGCGACGGCCTCGACCACCGGCTCGACCCGGTCGGCGGCGGTGTCCGCGTCGCCGCGCAGGTCGAACTGCACCAGCGCGCTGCGGCCGTCCTTCGCGATCGTCCGCGTGTCGTACGGCGACCGGACGCCCGTGACCTCGCCGGTGCCCTCGACCGCCTTGACCACGTCGGCGACGGCGGCCCTGAACTCGGCGTCCGTGGCCTTGAGCGAACCGTCCTTCGCCTGGATCAGGACCGTCTCACCGGCCGGCTCCTTGATCCCCGCGTCGTCGATGATCCGTGCTGCGGTGTGCGTCTCGCCCTTGAGCTGGTCGCTCTCGTCCACGTCGACCCGGCCGGCCGCCGAGCCGAGTCCCATGGCCAGGACGACGAAAAGTACCCAGATGCCGACGGCGGCCCAGCGGTGCCGGGCGCTCCAGCCGCCTGCACGGGCGGCCAGGCCCCGCACGCGCACGTCCGTGTTCCCCATGACGGGATGTCCCCCTCGTGTGCGGTGACGGCCCCCTGCCGCCACGTCTTCACCTGCTCGGCTTCGACGGTAGGGGCCGGACGAGGACATCTCGTCGTGCTTTCCGGTGAAGTCCGCAGGGCCGGTCTCACCGCTGGGGAGGAGGGCGGCCCTTACATCTATCCGGGTTCGCGATGTCCGATCCGCCGACAGAGATCCACTTTGTGATTACGAAAGGTTGTTGAACAAGTCACAGCTCCGTGTAGGTGTTGATCCGCACCCGCCGTATCGGCCAGAGTTTCGCGCAGCCCGGCGTACGCACGGGTACGGCCGTCGTGCCCGCCCCCACGGGGCACGACGGCCGCTTTAGGGTGGCCGGATGACGACCTATGCGGCGCTGCTGCGCGGAATCAACGTCGGCGGCAGCAAGAAGCTCCCGATGGCCGACCTGCGCACCCTCATGACCGGCCTCGGCCACGACGGCGTACGGACCCATCTGCAGAGCGGGCAGGCCGTCTTCACCACGGACCGCGGCGACGAGCAGTCCCTGGCGGCCGAGCTGGCCCGCGCGATCGAGGCGCACTTCGGTTTCCCGGTCGACGTGATCGTGCGCGACCACGCCTATCTGCGGGCGGTGGCCGAGGCCTGCCCGTTCCCGGCCGCCGAACTGGAGGCCAGACAGCTGCACATCACCTACTTCTCCGCACCCGTCACCCCGGAACGCTTCGCGGAGATCGACCCCGCCGCCCATCTCCCCGAGGAGTTCCGGCTCGGCGACCGCTGCCTGTACCTGTACGCCCCGGACGGCCTCGGCCGCTCCAAGCTCGCCGAGGTCCTGTCCCGGCCCCGGATCACCAAGGGCGTGATCGCCACCAGCCGGAACTGGAACACGGTGCTCAAACTCGTGGAGTTGACCGCTCCGGAAGGATGACGGGAGCACCCGGCGCAGGCCGCCCGACGGCGTGCGAGGCTGTGCCCCATGCGCTACATCATCATCGGAGCAGGGGCGGTCGGCGGCACCGTCGGCGGGCGGCTGGCCCAGGCCGGGCACGAGGTCGTACTCGTCGCCCGTGGCCGGCATCTGACGGCGCTCGGCGAGCAGGGACTGCGGCTGCGGGTGCCGGAGGGCGAGCTGACGTACCGCCTGCCCGCCGTCGACGGGCCGTCCCCGCTCGGCGAGTTGCGCGCCGACGACGTCCTCGTCCTGGCCGTCAAGACACAGGACACCGTGGCCGCCCTGGAGATCTGGGGCGATGCGCCGGTGGCGGGCGGCGGGACCGCGGCCGAACGGCTGCCGCTGGTCTGCCTGCAGAACGGCGTGGAGGGCCAGCGGCTGGCCCTGCGCCGCTTCCGGCACGTGTACGGCGTCAGCGTCTGGCTCCCCTCGACCTTCGTGGAACCCGGAGTCGTCTCCGCCGCCGGCACCCCGCTCACCGGCATCCTGCATCTGGGCCGGTACCCGCACGGCACCGACGACACCGCCCGGCGTATCGCCGCCGACCTGGAGGCCTCCTGCTTCGAGGTACCGGTCGTGCCGGACGTGGCCCGCTGGCAGTACGCCAAGCTTCTGACCAATCTCGGCAACACCCTCCAGGCGTTGAGCGGGCCGGACGACGGGCAGGAGGCCCGGGCGGCCCTGCGCGAGCGCGTGTGGGCCGAGGGAGTGGCCGTGCTGGACGCCGCCGGGATCGCCTGCGCGAGCGCCGAGGAACAGAAGCAGGCACGCGGCGACAAGGTCACCCTGGTCCCGCTGGAGGGGGCCCCGCGCGGCGGCGGCTCCTCCTGGCAGTCCCTCGCCCGTGGCACCGGCACCATCGAGGCGGACCACCTCAACGGCGAGATCGTCCTCCTCGGCCGCCTGCACGGCGTACCGACCCCGCTGAACGAACTGCTGCAGCGCCTCGCCAACCAATTCGCGCGAGAGCACCGGGCGGCGGGCTCCCTGCCGGTCGCGGAGCTGGTCCGGCTGGCCGACGAGACGGTGGCGGCGACGGGACCCGAAGTGGACCAGTGAAAGAGGGGGCCATTGGATCGGGAGACTGCGCCACCGGCGGACTAGCGTCCATGGCATGACGCCTCGCGACGACCGCCGTACGACGACCTCCGGCCCGACCCGTGTCGACTTCTTCTTCGACCCGGCCTGCCCCTTCGCCTGGATCACCTCCCGATGGCTGCTGGAGGTCGAGCGTGAGCGTCCGCTCGACCTCCGCTTCCATGTCATGAGTCTCTATTTGCACAACACCGGGAACGAACTCCCGGACTGGTACCGGGACTTGGTCGACCGGTCGATCGGCCCGGTACGGGTCGTCGTCGCTGCCGCCGAACGGCACGGCGAGGAAATGCTGCGCGACCTGTACACCGCGTTCGGCACCCGGATCCACGAGCGCGGGATCAAGGACTTCGACACGGTGGTGGCCGAGTCCCTGGCCGAACTCGGGCTCCCGGCCGGCCTGTCGGCCGCCGCCCACGACCCGGCCTACGACGACGCGGTCCGCCGCAGCCACGAGGCGGGCGCCGAGCCCGCGTCGGGCGTCTACGTGGGCACGCCCACGATCCATGTCGACGGCACGGTGTGGTTCGGTCCCGTCCTGCGGGCCGTTCCGCGCGGCGCCGAGGCGGCGGAACTCTTCGACAGTTTCCGGGTGCTGGCCCGCCACCCCGACTTCTTCGAACTCAAGCGAACCCGCACCGGAGGCCTCCGCTTCGACTGATCCGATGCCGTGGCGTGCACGCGCGGCTTCCTATATCAGCAGGGCCACTCGGCAGGCAACTTGCGGGCGACGAAAGCAAGTTGGCTGAATTGCACCCCTTCGGTACGACGGCCTCCTCTTGCCAGTGACACATCCGCCGGAACCGACGCAGTACCAAGAGCCGACCGCGGTCCGACGGCACAGGGGAGCGCCGGACCGCGGCGGTAGGCACCCCTGCCCGGCGCAGGCCGCCCGCTCGCGCGAACCCGCGACAAACCCCACAGCTTGTCCCTAGGGTGAAGCGCGCGGAACGGCCGAGGGGGACGGATGAGTGTGACGGCGCGACCATTACCGACGCTGCCGCAGTACCGCAAGGACTCGGTGACACGGCGCCTGTGCGCCTCGGTGCACCTCGACGACGACTTCGCCCTGTACGTGGACCGGGCGCTCACCGGCGACCGGCTGGACGCCCTGGGGCTGAGCCTCGGCATCAACTTCGTGGCCCTCGCCCGGCATGCGCGCGTGGCCACCCGCCGCCGCGCGGCTCTCGACCGCCGGCTGGCGTGCCTCGCGCTGACCGTGCCCCTCGCCGTTCTGACGGGAGGGTGGGCTCTGGTCAACGGGCACGGTTCACTCGGATGGGTGGCGATTTTCGGCCCTCTCGGCGCCTACGCGGCCGCCTGGACTCTGGTCCACCACAAGGAGTCCGTGGGCCGGGACACGGCACGCGAGGTGATCCACTCCGCCGAGAAACCCGAGCGGACGGCACCGCCCGTGGAAGCGGAGGCGGAGGCCCTGCTCAACGAGCTGAAACGGGCCAACGTCCTGCCGTACGCCGACGCCGCAGCCCAGACCACACCGTTCGTCGGCAGCGGCGACAAGATCAAGGAGGTGGTCTGGCAACCCATCGACATCAGCAGACCCGCCGACGACCAAGGCGGCGGCAAGCTCCCCCTGCTGCCCTTCGACGCCATCGACCTGCACACCTACGTGGCCCGCCACATGGAGAGCATCTCCGGCCTCCAGGGACTCAGAGCCAGGAACCGGCTCTACGTCCTCGGCAGCAACGCCCCCTTCCTGCCCGAGCTGGTGCCCGACCGCACCCGCCGGCCGAACGCCCAGATACCCAAGCAGCTGGTGCAGGCGGGCCTGCAGAGCCCCGGCGCGGGCATGCGCACCCATCTGTGCCTGGAACGCATCGGCGAGGGCGGACGGTTGATCGTCTCCATGTACCTGCGGGCGATCATGCAGGCGCCCAGCCTGACCTGGGAGGTCGCCGCCTACGCGATACCCCCGCTGGACGGCCGTTTCCACCGGGTGGACCGGCTTCCGGTGGCCCCCCGCGAACGCTGGTGGGACCTCGTCAAGTACGCCACCTCGCACGCCGGTCCGGAACTGCGCCGCGCCCTGGGCCGGTTGAGGGCCCGCAGCCGCTGGCAGCGTGACCACGACCGATGGCTGACCAGGCAGCGCAAGGCGATCGCCAAGCAGCACGTGCTGTACGACTACGGCGCCAAGGGCAGCCTGCGCGAGGACCTGGGCGCCTGGGACGAGGCGGGCTACGCCGAACGGACCGACGCGCAGGACTTCCTGTTCCGGCTCCAGCAGGGCGTGCTCGTCGCCACGGAACGGTTCCTCGAGGACCATCATGTCGACACCAGCTCGTACGACAAGGCTGTACAGGTCATCAGCACACAGACCTACAACATCGGTAACGTCAGCGGTCCCAGCATCTTCGGCAACAACGGCACGATCGCCATGGGCGGTCAGCAGGGTCCCGGGCCTCACGGCGGACCGGGGCCCCAGAGCGGCCAGGGACCTGCGGGACCCCGCCCGCCCGCGCCGTAATCTCAGCCCCGCCGCCCCTCAGGGAGCAGGAGTCAGGACAGGACGATGAGTACCTACAACTTCGGGAACATCAACGGTCCCGCCAACATCGGCGATCACGGCCGTATGGAGATCAACCCCCATGCGCCCGCCACGGAGGCCCTCGTCCGGCTCGCGGACGGACTGATCGCCGCGCTGCGCGCGGAGTATCCGGTGCTCGTGGGGCACGGGGAGGTCATCCGCGGAGCGTTCGTCGAGTCCATGGGGGACGGTGGGCCGCCCAACCGGGGCCGGATCCGCTCGGCCCTGGAGACCATCAGCATCGGCGCCGCGGCCGGCACCGGCAGCCTCGCCTTCACCCAGCAGCTCATGCAGGTACTGGGTCTGTGAGCAGGCGGGGCCCCGCACAGGGGCCCCGCCCACGGCTCACCTGGCGTGCACCACCGCCCGTACCCCGTCACCGAGGTCCAGTTCCAGACCCGACCTGAGCTGCACGGTCTGACCGGGCTCGACCTTCTGCACGGTGCCGTCGGAGCGGGTGCCCGTCCACGTCTGCTGCGACCGGTTCGCGATGCCGAACCGGCCCGGCCTCTTCGGGTGTTCGACCAGCTCCGCCACCAGCGCGGCGTCCGAGCAGTCGTGCCGAGCCGGCTCCGGCAGCAGGTGGTGGGCCTGCACCCGGGCGCCACGGCGCAGCCGGATGTGGTGCTCGGTGCGCGGCGGGGGAGTGGTCACCGTCAGCCGGGGCGGCAGCACCAGCTGCGCCCCGCAGCCCCAGCAGAGACGCGGCGGCGGGTTCTCGCCCGGCTCGGTCATGTTCTGCCGCCCGCAGGACGCGCACTCGACCACCGAGTCCAGCACCGCCCGCAGCGCGTTGCGCCACTCGGTCTCCCGCACCCGGGCCGCCGGATCACGCAGCCCGATCGTGAAGGAGCGCCGGAACAGGTCCTGCAGCGTTTCGGCCGCCGCGGGCCAGGTGGCCAGCACGGTCGCGTGTTCCATCGGGTCCGGCGCGTTGGAGTCGTCGGCCGGGTCGAACAGGAACAGCGGACTCCTGCCGTACAGCTTGCGCTCGGCCGCCTCGTCCAGGCAGTGGATCCCCAACTCACGCTTTCCCTTGAGCGGGTGATGATTCATCAGGAACATGAACAGCAGCACGGCGAGCGAGTGCAGGTCGGACTGGGTGCCGGGGCGTGCGCCCGGATCGCCGCGCACCAGCTCCGGCGCCATGAACTCCATGGTCCCGGAGATGCCGCTGGCGTCCCCCTCCACCACCGCGTTGTCGTTGTCGCAGACCAGGACGTCACCGGTGGCCGGGTCGAAGAAGATGTTGCCCCAGGAGATGTCCCGGTAGGCGATGCCCCGCGAGTGCAGCGCCTGATAGGCCTCCACCGTGTACAGGCAGGCCGTCAGCAGCGCCCGCGGACTGGTGCGCAACTGCCGCCGGAACAGCGCCGGAAGGCCCTTGTAGCGGTCCGGTCGCAGCCCCATCAGATAGCCGAACGACCCATGGTGTGCGGGCACATGGGCCTCCGGCCACAGGAACCGGTCGTCGGCGAACTCCCGGGCGACCAACTCCCGGACGATTCCCTGCTGTTCGCCGGTCGCGCAGGTCGGGTAGTACCACTTCAGCGCCCGCTCCCCGTCGGGGGTGCGGACCCGGTACACCTCGCCCTGGCCGCCCGCGCCGAGGAAGTCGACGATCTCGACCTCGTCACCGTTCTCCGCCGCGAGGCGCGTCCCGCCATCGAGCATGCCGCTCATCTACGTCTCCGTCTTCCGTTCTTCCGTCCGATCCGGACCACCGCCCCGTTCGGAGCGCAGCGCCGCCGCCAGTGTGGTGTCGTCCCCGGAGTAGCTCGACGCCTGCGCCAGCCACTGAGGCAGCACCGTCCGCACCTCCGAGCTGCCCTCCCGGGCGAGCCGCCCGGCCAGGCCCGCGACGAACGCGCGGTACCCGTCGGCCGACGCGAAACTCTTCGACAGCCCGTCCGTGGACAGCACCACCAGACGCGGGGTGCGCGCCTCCTCGAACACCGGCGCCCAGTGCATCCGCATCGACTGCCATGCCTCGTGCCCGCACAGCGACTCCGTCTCGTCGCCCAGGTCCTCCTCGGCCGGCGCGAGCGGCCGGCTCAGCGTGCCGTCGTGCTCCACCACCGCGAGGTCCCCGTCGCCCAGCTGCCAGGCCACGAACAGCCACGGCGTGAGCACGGCACCGATCAGCGTCGTCCCGTACAGCAGGAGCTTCTCGTCGGGTCCCGGCTCCCGGGACGCCTCCTCGACGACCGGCCGGTTGCGGTCCCAGTGCCCGAGGGCCGCCCGCCGCCACTCGTGCACCAGGGCGCGCGGGAAGTCGTCCCGGGCGTACGTCATCAGCCGGGCCAGCCGGCCCGGCTCGTGGCAGTCGTGCGCCGCCCGGCCGAAGTGGGCGGCCAGCCCCATGAACCGGTCCACGGCGAACCGCGCGCCCAGCTCGCTGCGCGCGTGCACCGCCGAGCCGTGACCGTCGGCCACGGCGAGGATCAGCGGGTCCTCGTCGGACCCGGTGCCCCGGCACTCGTACCAGTCCTGGTTGCGGCGCTTGTTGACGCCCTGGACGCTGTCGGCGAGCGTCTCCCACCGTCGCACCCCGAGCGTCACCACACGTCGTCGTCATCGTCGTCGTCCAGGACCGGCGGTGCGTACGGCTGCTTCGCCATGGTCACGGCCGTACCCGAGGTGTCGCCCGCGACCGGCTGGGAGGCCGCCTTCACGGCCGCGGTGGACGCCCACCGGATGGCGGCGGCCAGTTGCTTGGGGCTGTTGGCGTCCAACGGCTGGAGCTCGGGGTTGCCGAGGAACTCCTGGAGCACCCCGCGGTCCGCGTCGGAGCCGATCGCGATGGCGACCCGCACCGCCTTGCGGCCCCAGGGAGTGGCGTCGATCGCCTTCAGGCCCGCCTTCCAGTCGTCGGTGGGCACCCCGTCCGAGACCAGCGCCAGCACCGGCTTCAGCGCCCGCTCGGGCATCGGCGGGGTCTGCAGTTCCCGCGCCACCAGATACAGCGCCTCACCGAGGTTGGTCATACCGTCGACCTGGACGTCCTGCCAGGTGAAGTCGTCGACCGGGACCGGGGTCTGGTGGTGCCACTGGGCGGTGGTGGAGAAGGTGACCGTACGCAGCAGCAGCTGGGCGGCCGGGTTGTCGTGGGCCACCGACCGCATCTCCGGAACGGCCTCTCTGATCGCGTAGTTGAGCTTCGCGATCTTCTCGCCCTGCATCGAGTACGAGCAGTCGAGCAGCCAGATGAAGTGGACCGGCCGGTTGGCCATGGGCCCGCCGGGAATGTCGCTCACGCCGTGGTTCCTTTCCAGTGGAGGTCGGTTCGGGATGGGGTTCGCTCAGGGCAGCAGCAGCCGTACGACGCAGCCGACGGCGGCCACCGCCAGGGCCAGGGCGGTGACGAACAGGCCCGCCATGGCCCGCCGGGCCCGGGAGACGGAGGGGGTGACCTGGTTCATGCCGGGCTGTACTTCCCTTCCTCGGCCTCGTCCGGTCGCCGCCGGGGTCTGACCGGCCGGCCGCCGGTGCCGCCGCCGGACCCGGTGAGCGGGCCGGTGCGCAGCCCCGAGGCCGCGAGCAGCCACAGCACCGGCTCGGCGGCCCGGCGCTGCTCGCTCTCCAGCGGCCCGGTGCCGGTGGCCGCGTGGGCGCTGACCGCCCAGTAACGGGCCGCCCGGAAGTCGTGGCCCAGAGCGCGGACCAGTGAGCCGAGACCCACGTCGGCGAGCCAGTCGTCGATGCGCGCGCCGGGCACGGGCAGCGAGGTCAGCCGGTCCAGGACGTCCCGCTTGGTGACCACGGTGGCGACCGACATCCGGGACCGCCGGCCGGTGAGCGCCGCAAGCTCCCCGGTGAGCCGCTGGTACGTCTCCCACGGGCCCTGCGCCGAGGGCCGTGCCCGGTCCGTGCGCTCGGTGTCCTCGGGGCCCAGCAGGCCGCGGACCTTCGGATCGGCGAGCACGTCGGCGACCAGGACCACGCCGTCCGCGTGCGCCAGGTAGTGCTGGGCCCGCACCCGTTCGGCGTCGCTCACCGACTCGCCCATCGGGTCGTACAGGTACAGCAGCCTCCGCCTGCGGCCCCGGGCCACCGTGAGCATCAGGGCGCGCGGCTGGCCGCCGGTGGTGGCGTGGGCCCAACCGGTGCGGTTCAGCTCCTGGTTGAGCCCGGTCTGGGTGCGCCGGTCGTCCACCGTGGCGTACTCGACCCGCAGTTCGCCCTGCCGCGCCCAGGCCTGCAGCCCCTCGACCATGGCCGCCATCAGCATCGTCTTGCCCGACGAGGTGCCGCCGACCAGCGGGGTGTGGACCACGCGCAGGGTGCCCGCGGCCCGGGGCAGGAACTGCTCGCAGCGCGGGCACAGCGCCGTCAGCTTGCCGCGGCCCAGCAGCCGGGAGGCCGGCATCCGGTGCCCGCACCGGCACACGTGCCACAGCACGCCGTACCGTCCCGGGCGTAACTCGGCGTGCAGCGCCCGGCAGTTCGGACAGCGGTGCAGCGCCAGCGGGACGGGCGCGTAACAGCCGGGGTGGGGGCACTTCACACGGATGCCTCGCAGCAGCAGCCGACCGCGCTCCACCCCGCGCAGCACCGGCACACCGGCGGCCCAGCCCGCCCACACCACGGCCAGCAGCAGGGCGAACAGGGCCAGCACCATGCCGAGGAGCAGCGTGGCCAGCACGGCGCCGACGAGCGCGCCCGCCGCGGTGCCGGGCGCGACGAACACGACCAGCAGGAACCGGTACAGCGGCGCCGAGGCGCGCACACCCGAGGCACGGCGCCCGTGGAACAGGTTCCGTGCGGTCCGGTCCGTCCACGGGTCGGTGAACGCGGACCAGACGGCCCCCGGCCCGGCGTACCCGGCGGACCGCGCGTCCGCCCACGACTGCCGCCACCAGTAGGCGAGATGCGCGGGCTCGCCGCCGCCGACCCCCGCGAGGCGCGGATCGGTGCTGCCCGCCCGCCACGGCCCGAGCTGCTGCCACACGGCCTGCACGCCCCGCCCGAGGAACTCCCACAGCGTACGGAACACGCACACCGCCGCGGCCACCACACCGGCCCAGGCGAGCAGGACCAGCACCAGCAGAAGCGCGGTTCCGACCGGTCCGCCGTCCGTGCCCACGTTCATCCGCGGTCTCCTCCGCCCGGCGGCCGGACATCGCCGTACCAGGTCGCCTGCCGCTCCTCACGCCGCCCGCGCCCGGTCAGCCGGCCCGCGAGCCGGCCCAGGGCGCCGGGGCGGTTCCAGGCGAGGTAGGCGTCCAGGCGGCCCCGGCCGGTGCGGCGCAGCGCCTCCTCGACCGCGCCCAGGTCCTCGGCCGGCAGCGCCCGTACGACGGGCCGCAGCACCTTGGCCAGCAGGGTCGTGCGCGTCGCCTCCCAGGCCGGATGCGTCTGCGGGTACGCGCTCCAGTCGCCGAAGCAGGCGGCGACGTACGACGGCACGGTGCGCAGCCGGGTGCCCACCCGGTCCCCGCGCGCCACGCGCTCGTACGCCGCCAGCAGCCCCGGATCGCCCGAGCGGGCCAGCGCGTACAGCTCGCTCTCGGGCGCCGGCGCGCGGGGCGGTGCGTAGGACTCGCCGTGCGCCGGTACGGCCAGCAGCCGCCGCGCGAGGGCGTCGTACACCCGCCGCGTCACCGGATCGGGGGCGGGCTCGGCCGCCCCGTCCCGCAGCCGGAGCACGTGGTCCGCCCAGCCCTCGACGTCCTGGTCGGTGTCGATCAGGTCCGTGTACTCGAGCAGGAGCAGCGGCGCCCGGTGCGCGGGCCGCAGCTCCGTGGTGAAGCAGCGCAGCAGGTCGGTGGCGAGGGCCGGTACGGCGGGATCGTCGGCCGGGGCGGCGAGCGCGGCCTCGACCAGCAGGTCCCGGGTGCCGGCCAGCCGGTGCGCGTCCGAGCCCAGCTCGTTCAGCAGCAGGCTCGCCTCCTCACCGGTGGGCAGGTCGTCCGTCCAGACCAGGTGGAGGGCGGTGAGCAGGACGGCCGGTTCGGCGTGCGGCGAGACCCCGGCGGTGCGCAGCACCTCGTGGCACCGCCGCAGCCGGTCGCCGCCGGCCCGCCGTGCCTCGCCGGCCTGGACGCACATGCGCAGGTGGGGGAAACCGGGGTCGAGCGAGACGGGCAGCCCGGACCCGGCCAGGCGCGCGGCGACGCCGGGCGGATTCGCGGCGGCCAGCGCGTTCAGCGCACCGAACAGGGCGGTGCGCAGCGCGGGGTGACCGTGGACGGCGTCGAGGAGGGCGGAGGGAAACGCCCGGTCGGCGGCGGACGGCTCCCCTGCCGCCGGCTCCGCGGCCCGTCCGCTCACCAGGTCCCGGGCGATGCGCTCCGCGAACTTCGGAAGCGCCTGAGTGCAGTCCACATCGAGCAGGTCGGCGACGCGCAGCAGGGCCAGAGGCCGGCCGGCCGCGGGTTCGGTCGGGTCGGCGATGCCCTGCCGCAGGGCCGGGGCGAGGTCCCGGGCCAGCTCGGCACGGAGCGCGGGCGTCAGCGAGCCCGCGCCGAGCGGCGGCACGGGGCCCCGGTCGACCACGGCCGAGGCGAGGACGCGGGCGGCCAGTGGCGCGGACACGGCGGTGGGCACCTGTCCGTCCAGCCGTGCCGACAGGGCGGCCAGCGCGGCCGGTTCGTCGTCCAGAGGGGTACCGGTGGGGCTGTGGCGTCCGTCCCGTGTGCCCGGGGGACCTGCCGTGACCTCGCCGGTCAGTGCGCCGACCAGTGCGGCCAGTGTCTGCTCGGGCAGCGTGGAGGCGTGGTCCGCGACCCAACGGGCCGCCGCCGCACGCCCGTCGCCGCGCAGCCCGATGCCGTGCACGAGCGCGGCCACCGCGAGCGGGCCGAGGTCGCCGGAACTGTCGCGGAACAGCTCGGGCCGCCCGGCCGCCCAGACCCGTGCGCACACCTCGGCCCAGGCGTCCCCGACGGGCTCCGCGCCCGCACGGCCCGTGCAGTCGTGCACCCGGAACCGGTGGTCGTGGCCCACCGGCTCGGAGGACGGCAGCGCCCCGACGATCTGCTGACGGGCCTGCTGCGGCCGGCGGGTGTACGTGGTGAAGGTCAGCCGGTGCGCCCGCTCGCGCGGCAGGACGGCGCAGGCGAGGGCGATCCACTGGGCCACGTCGGCGCTGTCCTGCTCGACCAGCACGATCTGCCGGGTGTCCGTCTCCTCCGCGAGGGCCCGCAGGTCGGCGAAGAACGCGGCGAGCCGGTCCGCACGGGAGCGGGCGAAGGCCACCAGGGTGTCCGTGCGCAGCAGGCCCGACGGCTCGAACCGGTCGACGGGCTCGGGCCGCCCGTCCGGGGGAGTGGTGTCGGCCCAGCGCGGTGACTCCCATGCCGTGATGGGCAGCGCCCCGTCCGGCAGCCGCACCCCGGACGGCAGATGGAGGGCATGAGCATGGAAGTTGCCCCAGCGCCCGCTGTAGTCCGCGCCGGTGTACACCGAACGACTCAACAGCCGGCCCCCGTCGGACAGGTCACTGAAACTGAAGGCCTTGGGGAAACTCTTCAGCTGCTCGGTGTCCGGGCGTGCGGGGAGGTCGCGCGGAGGGTCGTACCCGATGAGCTGCTCCGCCTCCCGCAGCAGTGTCGGCGGCACGCCGGGGCTGACCGCGGTGAACCGGAAGCCCGACCCGTCGGGACCGGGCGGCGCCGAGGTGTAGTGGAGCTGGGAGAGGCTCACCGGGCAGCCCCCTTGCCCGCGGTGCGCACGGGCAGCAGCCCGCGCCGGGACAGCAGCCACAGCAGCGGATCCTCCACCCGCACCGGCTGCGGACCCGACTTCGGTACGTCCGCCGGGGCGTTCGCGGGCGGGGGCGAGCCCAGTGCCGACAGCCCGAAGAGCGACAACTCGGCGAAGTCCAGCTCCAGTTGGCGCAGCAGCGCACCGGAGTCCCAGTCCGTCAGCAGGGACCGGAGTTCCTCGTGCACGGCCAGCCGGTCCTCGCCCTCGTAGGCGCCGGCGCTGTGCGGGGCGTTGCGCAGCAGCGGGGAGTGCGGGTCCAGCAGGGGTCTGAGCATGTCCGTCTTGGTGACGGCCACCGCGAGCGGCGTGGACGCGCGCCCCCGCGCCTTGCCCTTGCCGTGGGCCCGCAGCTGGGCGGCCAGGTCGGCGGCGATCTGCTGCGGCGACGTCTCCACGACGGGCAGCGGCGGCCCCTCGTGCACCGGCAACCGGTCGCGCACGGAACCCAGTTGGAGCGGGTCGACGAGCAGGATGATCCCGTCGGCCGCGCTGAGGTAGCGGGTGTAGCGGTCCATAGCCTCGGCACCGGCGAGGTCCTCACCGGCCGCGTCGAAGAAGACCAGCGTGGTGTGCCGGGTCCCGGAGCCGCCGAGCAGCCCCTTCCGGGGCAGGCTGAGCCGGTACAGCAGCGGGTCGTTGAAGCCGAGGGCGGCCGGCCGGGTCGCGTCCGGCAGCCGCAGCCGCTCGTACAGGTCCTCGGCCATCTCCTTGTCCCGCGTCTGCGTGCTCTGGCCCATCGCCGCGAGCGAGGCGTGATAGGCCTGGCCGACCCGGTGGTTCAACTCGTTGACCAGCACGGACACATAGGTGCTCTTACCGGAGGCCTTCGCGCCGACCAGCGCGATGATCCGGCTGTCCTGGTCGCAGTAGTCGCTGGGCAGGTCGCTGTGGCAGGACCGGCAGACCCGCACCGGCGTGGGCACCCCGCACTTCGGACAGGGCACGCTGCTGCCCCCGCCGCCGAGCCCGGGAACGCGGCGCGGCGGATCGAAGACGGGCCCGCGCATCCGGGCCGCCGGGGGCACGCCGGGCCCCATGAACCCGGCCCAGGCGTCGTCGCGTTCGGGCCCGCAGGGCGCGCCGCCGCGCACCCCGCTCGGGGTCATCAGGCAGCGGTACGGCAGCTTTGTCGCCGACGCGCGGGCGAAGCAGTAGGGGCAGATCACGGTCGTCATGGCTCAGCGCACCACCAGGCTCGCGAGAGAGGGTTCTTCGAGTCGCACCGAGGCTGCGTGCTCCCCGAGCAGGAAGCCGCGCAGGGTGTAGGGGACCGGACAGGGGGAGGCCGGCAGCTCCTGTTCGACGGTCCCGTGCCGCGCCAGGTCGGGCCCGGGTATCCGCAGTACGGTCGTGCCGTCGGCGGCGCTGCGCGGGCGGAGCGTACCGCTGCGCGCGACGCACACGAACTCCGGCACGTCCCCGAGCGCGCCCGGCGTGGCCAGGGTGACCCGCAGCAGGGTGCGGCCCCGGCCGAGGAACCGCCGGGACGCGCGCACCAGTTGGTACCGGACGGTGGCGTCCGGCGGCAGCAGTGCCTCGGCCGCGTCGGGCACCACCACGACGGCACCGCGCACCCGGGGCACGGTCGCCGCCCCTATCCGTACGGCGCCCGGGCCCACGGGCAGCCGTAGCCCGCCGCGCCGGTAGGCGTGCGCGGTCAGGGTCCGCTCCCCGCCGGCCTCCGCGCCGTCCACGGGCGCCCAGGTGACCGCGAGGTGCCCGGCGCCCTCGGGCCAGTCCAGCGTGACCTGCGCCTGCCCGTCCGGAAGCCGGTCGGCGGCGAGCCCGGGCACGGGGTGCACGGCCTCCACGCCGACGGCAGGCCCGGCCAGCGCCCGTGCACCGAGGACGGCGACGGCGCTGACCTCGGCGTACGTGCCCGGCGGCGGGCGCAGGGCGCCCGCCTGCGCGGGCCAGTCCAGCGCGGCCGGCAGGTCCTGCGTGCGCAGCTCGGTGCCCGGCGCGGGCGTCCGCCCGGGCCACACCACCAGCCGCACCGAGGCGCCCCGGCCACCGGACCAGGCGAACCGTACGGCCCCGCTCTCGGCCTGCGCGGTGAGGGTGCGTACGGGCTCCGGCCAGGGGTGAACGGTGCCGGTCACCCGGAGGCCCGCGGAGCTGACCAGGCCGCCGTCGGGCGCCCGGTAGCGGCACACGATCCGGAAGGAGTGCGGGCCGACTGCCAGACCTGTGGCCGTGAATCCGCCGGAACGAAGGTCCAGTCGACCGGCGGCACCCTCCGGCCCGGTGTGCCCGACCGTGACCTCCTCGACGCCCGCCGGCCGCTGCCACGTGCAGTCGATCCGGCCCGGACCGTCGCTCGGCACCGGGCGCCCGACCTCCGGAGCGACCAGCAGCTTCCGCGACACCAGCGGCGGCCCGGCGATCCGACCGTCCCGCAACGGCAGGGCCGCGTACCGCACGGGGGAGCCGAGCGGGGCGTCCTCGTCCCGGACCGTCCCTGCTGCCGTCGGATCAGCGCCGGGCACGCTCCGTACGGCGGGTCTGCCCTGCTCCGTGCGGTGGAGCCGCAGCAGCCGCCACTCTCCGCCCGGTATCCCGTCCTGGTCCTCCCACGTCAACTCCACGTGGTCCGGATGCAGTTCGGCGCGCAGCAGGGGGCGGCGGCCGGACTCGGGCCGGTGGACGCGGACCAGACCGTGCAGGGCTCGCCGGTCGTCGGCCGCCTCGCACAGCGCCTTCAGATACGCGCCGCTCGCGCCCTCCCGGTCACCGTGCTCCGCTGCCCGCCGGGCGGACCGCAGGAGATCGTCGACGAGGCCCAGCCGCTCGGCCAGCTCCGTGCGCAGGGCAGCAAGCGCCGGGTCACCGGTGTCCGTGGGCAGCCGGTCGAGCAGGGTCCGCAGCCGGTGCAGCCGCCGTCGTTCCCGGGCGTCGGCGAGCGACTCCGCGGCGTCGCGCCCGCGCCGGTCCAGGACGGGCCGCCGCCGGGCCGCCGCCACCAGCCCGGCGATCTCGTCGGCGTGCACCCCCAACTCGGCCGCGAAACGGGCACGTTGGGCTGCCGGATGGTCCTGCAACAGGCCGATCAACTGGTACAGGACGACCCGGCGCAGGGCCTGCGGATCGCTCCGGTGCAGCTCGGCCAGGAGCGCGGCGAGCGGGGCGCCCGGGCCCGCGCCCCGGGCGAGAGCGTCCAGGAACGGGCCGTCCACCCGGCGCCGGCCCCGCGGCCCCGACGGCACGTACAGCCCGTCCAGGACCCGTAACCCCACGGGCTGGGCGTCCAGGGCCTCGCCGAGATGACGTAACCCCGCCGTGTGCTGGGCCGCGGCGAGGGCACCGTAACCGGGCACGAGGGGGCTCAGCGGCAGACCCGACAGGGCCCTGGGAAGCCCCAGGTGATGCCCGAACTCCTGACCGGCCACGCGATCCGTTCTCCCCCGAGACAGTGCTTCGAGGGACCATCCCAGCAGATCCGGACGGGACCAGGAAGGGGTTTCGGGGAAACCGAGCAGGTCGGGACGGCAACGACCGGAGGGGCGGCCGTCGGGCTCCGGGCCGCCGTGATCAGGCGATCCGGCAGTTCCGGCCTTCGGTCGTGACGGTGTGCCGCTCGACCTCGCCCGACGAGCCGATGCTGTAGATGTGTCCGTCCGGAACGGTCAGCATGCTGTGGGCGCTGATTCCCGTCTCCGTCTTCTTCCCCTGCGCGGAGAGTGAGGTCAGCCTGCCGTTCGAGAGGAGAACACCGCAGTCCCGGAACAGCCCGATCTCCCCGGCACTCTTGACGGTGACCTTCTTGAAGGGAGCCGATCGACTTCCTGAGGTGATGGAGATTTCCTGTGTGGATTCGTCGGAGTCCGCGGAGAACGATCCGACGATCGTCGAGGTGTCGGAGCTGGCGCAGTCGCTTCCGAAGTGCGCAACCTCCCGGATTTTTCTACCGGTCGCCAAGCTGAACTCGGACGCCTTGTCTCCCAAGGTCCACATCTTTCCCTGTTCCGGGGAGAGGCATCCGACACTTCCGGGGAGGCCGGTGGATGCCGACGAGGGTGAAAGACGCTCCCCGTCCAGGGGGAATCGAAAGGCGTTCCAGGAGGCGACATCGTTCTCCTGGACGGACACCAGCAGTGTGCTGTTGTCCTCCGAAACCCTGCCCATGGCGTCGCCGATGCCCTTGGCGAAGGATTTCGTGTGGCTGTTGCCGCCGTCCGACCAGATGATGGCGGATTCAGATGTGGCCACCCATGTGTCCTTGTTTCTGGCCCATTGGACGACCAGGGACTTCTCGGGGAAGGACTGAGTTGTCGAATCGGCGCCGAGTTTCCATACCACGTGGGTTTCGGACGCCGACTTGTTCATGTCCACGGTGGCCGATATGGCGGCATCCGGGCATGCTGTGGTGCAGTGGACGTCGGTGGGGAAGTATCGGTTCTCCTGCCACACCTTCTTCCCGTCGCGCGTATAGCCGCTCAGGACCTCGCGTTCGGTGTCGAAGGTGATGTATCCGTGGCTGTCCCCGTCCACCAGGACCAGGCTGTCCTGAGGTGCGGGTGCGTCGGCGCGGTCGGTGCCGGAGGCCGAGCAGCCGGCGATCAGTGTCGCCGAGGCGGCCGCCGCGACGAGCGCGGCCCAGTCCCTTTTCAGTCCCATGCGTTTTCCCCGTCGAACGATGACGGGTGTGCGGCCGGAGCCGCACACCCGTATCTCTTTCCTCAGCCGTCAGAACGCGAACGACTTCGACTTGCAGTCCACGGGCCACCCGTGGATTCCGTCCATGTTGTACCAGGCCTCAGCGATGAGGCGGGTCCTGCCCTTCTTGGTGATGGGCCGCAGGCTCTTGGGGAACTGGGTGCTGAAAGACACGAGGTCCCAGCGCACCTCCCCCTTCTTCCTCCTGTCCACACCGATCCGCGAGGAGCCGCCGTCGAGCAGGTAGGAGGTGATGGAGAAGTCGGAGCGGCTCTTCTTGAAGCCGTGGCTGGTCGGGTAGTAATAGCGATCGGTGTGCTGCCAGGTCGTGCTGGTCTTCTTGACGTAGTACGTCTTGACCGTGATTTTGGCGTCCGAGGTGGGGCTGATCGACGCGGAGCAGGCCGTGGACTGCGAGGCGGCGAGGGCCTCGGGAGCGGAAACGCCTGCCAGCATGACCGCGGCCGCCACCGGTGCGATGACTGCGGCCACGTGCTTCTTCGTGATTCTCAAGATGAATCCTTTCCCCGCTTCTTGGTCAACATCATCCTTGTCCACGGACAGGAGGAAGATCAACGGAGTTGAGGAGTTCCTGAGCTACTTCACATTGCGGAAACAAATGGTCAGGCGATTTGTGGCAAAGGCGCGTCCGTCGCCGCGGCACGGAAGCGGCTCAGCACCAGAGCGGCCACCTCGGGTGCTGCGCCCAGCACGTCCGCGAGGACGTCCGCGCCCTGCGCGCCGCGCGCGATACGGTCCGGCAGGAATCCCGGCGCCAGTACGTAGGGTGCGACAGCGACCCGCCTGCAGCCGAGTGCCCGCAGCTCCCGTACGGCGTCGTCGGTGCGCGCAAGGGATGCGGAGGCGAACGCGGGCCGCACGGCGCACCAACCGGTGTGCCGCCACTCCCGCGCGATTGCTGCGATCACCGCGATCGCCTCCGGGTCCGTGGACCCCGCCGAAGCCAGCACGACCCCGGTCGAGGACTTGTCGGCAGGGCTCAACCCCGCCTCGTACAAGCGCCGTTCCAGCGCGGACAGCAGCAGCGGGGACGGGCCCAGTACCTCCGCCTGCCGGATCCGCAGCTGTGGCGGCGCGTCCCGCAGGACCGCCGGGATGTCGGCCTTCGCGTGGAACGCGCGGGTCAACAGCAGCGGCAGTGCCACGACGTCACGGACGCCCTCCGCCGCCAATGACTCCAACACCCCTTGCACGGAGGGGACGTTGAAGTCCAGGAAGCCCGTCTCCACCCGTACGTCCGGGCGCAGCGAGCGCACCCGGCGTACGAGCGTGTGCACCGTCGCGGCGTGCCGCGGGTCGCGGCTGCCGTGGGCGATGACGAGGAGTACGGGTGTGTTGTGCACGGGGCTCAGCTCTTCACCAGCAGGCCGCGGCTGCGCAGCACCCACCGCTCCAGCGGGCTGAAGATCAGCAGGTCGATCGCGATGCCGACGAACAGGATGAGCAGGATGGCCTCGAACACCATGGCCATGTCGCCGGCGGTGCGTCCGTTCTCCAGCAGCTGGCCGAGGCCCACGCCCAGGTCGGGGAACTGGGCGATGATCTCCGCGGCCATCAGCGAGCGCCACGAGAACGCCCAGCCCTGCTTCATGCCCGCCACATAGCCGGGCAGCGCCGCCGGCAGCGTGACGTGCCAGATGCCCTTGATCCCCGTCGCGCCCATCGTGCGGCCCGCCCGCAGGAACAGCGGCGGAACCTGGTCGACGCCGGAGACGAGACCGTTGGCGATGGACGGGACCGCGCCGAGCAGGATCACCGCGTACATCATGGAGTTGTTCAGGCCCAGCCAGATCACGGCCGGCGGCACCCACGCCACCGACGGCAGCGACTGGAGGCCGGACAGGATCGGGCCGATGGCCGCGCGCACGAACTTCACCCGTGCCACCAGCAGACCCAGCGGGGTGCCGATGAGCAGCGCGAAGAAGAAGCCCAGCAGACCGCGCGAGACGCTGGTCCAGATGTAGCCGAGCAGATCGCCCTTCAGCCACGCTTCCTTGAACGCGTCCCCCACGGCCGTCAGCGAGGGCAGCTTGGTCGGGTTGTCGACGACCGGGTAGAGGAGGGACCAGACCGCGAGGACCACCGCGATCGCGATGATCGGCGGAAGGATCTTGTTGACGAAGGTCTGCCGGAGGGTCGGACGGCCGGTGGCCGTGGTCTCCAGCGCGTCGAGGCCGGCCTCGACACTCCCGGCATCCTGGGCCGGCGTCGTCTCAGTGCTGGCCATGACGGCGGATCTCCCCACGCAGTACATCGGTGATCTCAAGGGACAGTTCGGCCACGGGGGCGTCCTCGATGCGGCGCGGCTGCGGGATGTCGACCGTCCACTCGCGCGCGATCCGGCCCGGACGCGAGGACAGCAGGACCACCCGCTGCGCGAGCCGCACCGCCTCGCGCACATTGTGCGTGACGAACAGGACGGAGAGCCCGGTCTCCTCCCAGATGCGGGTCAGCTCGTCGTGCAGCAGGTCCCGTGTGATGGCGTCGAGGGCCGCGAACGGCTCGTCCATCAGCAGCAGGTTGCTCTCCTGGCCGAGCGCCCGGGCCAGCGCCACGCGCTGGCGCATACCGCCCGACAGTTCGTGGACGCGCTTGCCGTACGCGCCCTTCAGCCGGACCAGTTCGAGCAGTTCCTGGGCCTTGTCGCGCCGCTCGGTCTTCGGAACCCCCCTGAGCTTCAGGGCGAGCTCGATGTTCTTGCCCGCGGTCAGCCACGGGAAGAGGGCGTGCTCCTGGAACATCAGGGCCGGGCGCCCGTCCGTCACGATGGCGCCCGCGGTGGGCCGGTCGAGCCCCGCCACCAGGTTCAGCAGCGTGGACTTGCCGCAGCCCGAGGCCCCCAGGAGGGTGACGAACTCGCCCGGAGCGACATCGATGCTGATGTCGTCCAGGACGAGCTGCTGCCCACCGGGTGTCGCGAAGGACTTCGAGACGTGCTCGATGCGTGCCGCGTACTCGACGGACTCGTCGGCCTTGGCAAGCGTTGTGGTCGTGGCCATGGTCGTCACCTCCTGGGAACTCGTCGGGTTCTACGTCAGCTGCCGAGACCGGCGTCGCCGACCGCGCTCGCGCCCTCGGCCTTGAGGACCTCGTTGAGGAGCGTGAGGTCGTAGATGCCCTTCAGGTTCGGCTTCTCGAGCAGACCGGCCTTGACCGCGTGCTCCGCCTCGGTGTTGAGGGTGGCGGCCAGCGGGTCGTCGGTGAACTGGATCGACTTCCACGCCGGGTCGATGACGGCGGCCGGCAGCGCCTTGCCCGAGTCCGTCTCCAGCTGCTTGTTCGCCGCTGCCTTCGCCTCGTCCGGGTTGGCGTTGATCCACTTGTTGCTCTCGACCGCAGCCTTCAGGACCGCCTCGACGGCCTTCGGGTGCTCCTTGAGGAAGCCCTGCCGCACGATGATGTTCGTGATCACGAACTTCTTGTCGGGCCACAGCGACGCCTCGTCGAGCAGGACCTTGGCGCCCGCGGCGACCAGCTTCGACGCGGTCGGCTCCGGCACCCAGGCACCGTCGACGGAGCCGGACTTGTAGGCGTCCGGGGTGATCTTGTTGTCCGTGCGGACGACCGTGACGTCACCCTTGCCGCTCTGCGCGTCGACCTTCCAGCCCTGGTCGGAGGCCCAGTTGAGAAACGCCACGTCCTGCGTGTTGCCCAGCTGCGGCGTCGCGATCTTCTTGCCCTTGACGTCCTTGAGGGACTTGATCTTCTCCGGGTTGACGACCAGCTTCACGCCGCCGGACGCCGAACCGCCGATGATCTTCAGGCTCTTGCCGTCGGACTTGGTGTAGCCGTTGATCGCCGGGGAGGGGCCGATCCAGCCGATGTCGATGGAGCCCGAGTTGAGGGCCTCGATCTCGGACGGGCCGGCGTTGAAGATCGCCGGCTTGACCTGGGTGGCCCCCAGCTCCTTCTGGAAGAAGCCCTTCTGGAAGCCGACCAGCGCGGTGCCGTGGGTCAGGTTCCCGAAGTACCCGATCCTGACGGTGTCGAGTCCGTCGGTCTTCTTGGCCCCGGCGGCGACCTTGGCCGTGTCGTCCTTTTCGGCCTGGGAGCCGTAGCCGCAGGCGGCGAGAGTGAGAAGAGGGAGCGCGGCTATGACCGCGAAGGTGCGGCGAAGAGCAGATGTAGCAGGCACGGGAGGTGTTCCTCTCGGAGGCCCGGCGGTCACGGTCTCTCAGGTCGTGGCCGGGAGGTCGGCAGGTCTGCGTTTACGGCGGTGGGGGGTGAGGGCGCGCAAGCGGTGCGCGTACGTCAGCACACACATCGCGCCACTCCGCCCTGCCCGCTGCCGAGGGCGCCGCTGCCGACGCGGCCGCCCTCCTTCGCGAACGTGGAGTAGATGTCGTACGGGTTCATGTCAGAAGTCCCACCCGTCGTCCTCGGACTCGTCCTTGACCGGCTCCGGGGACGCGAACGACTCGCCGACCATGCCCGCGGTGAGCGTGGTGCCGTCGCTCGGGTCGATCAGGATGAAGGAGCCCGTGCGGCGCGAGTCGGCGTAGGAGTCGACCGGCAGCGGCTCGGCGGTGCGGATCTTCACGCGACCGATGTCGTTGGCGACGAGCTGCCCCGGGTGCGGGTGCAGGGACAGGTCGTCGAGCGTGAGACGGGACGGGATGTCCCTGACGATCGCCTTGACCGTGCGGGTGCCGTGCTTGAGCAGCACCCGGTGACCGACGGTCAGCGGCTGGTCGGCGACGTGGCAGACGGTCGCCTCCACGTCCTGCGTGGTGGCCGGCGCGTCCTTGGTCGGCACGATCAGGTCGCCGCGCGAGACGTCGATGTCGTCCGTGAGCAGGACGGTCACCGACTGCGTCGTCCAGGCCACGTCGACCGGCTCGCCGAGCAGGTCGATGCCGGAGATCGTCGTCGTACGGCCGGACGGCAGGATCGTGACCGGGTCGCCGACCCGGAACGTACCGGCCGCGATCTGGCCCGCGTAGCCCCGGTAGTCCGGGTGCTCGGCGGTCTGCGGCCGGATCACGTACTGGACGGGCAGCCGGGCGTGGCAGTGCGCCAGGTCGTGGCTGACCGGGACGGTCTCCAGGTGCTCCAGGACGGTCGGGCCGCCGTACCAGTCCATGTTCGCGGACGGCTCCACCACGTTGTCACCGGCGAGCGCCGAGATCGGGATCGCGGTGACCTCGGGAACGCCCAGCTCGGTCGCGTACGCCGTGAACTCCTCGGCGATCGCCGCGAAGACGGACTCCTGGTAGTCGACGAGGTCCATCTTGTTGACGGCGAGGACCACGTGCGGCACGCGCAGCAGCGCGGCGATCGCCGCGTGCCGACGGGTCTGCTCGACCACGCCGTTGCGGGCGTCGACCAGGATCACCGTCAGCTCGGCCGTGGAGGCGCCGGTGACCATGTTGCGGGTGTACTGCACATGGCCCGGTGTGTCGGCCAGGATGAAACGGCGGCGGGGCGTGGCGAAGTAGCGGTACGCCACGTCGATGGTGATGCCCTGCTCCCGCTCGGCACGCAGGCCGTCGGTGAGCAGCGCGAGGTCCGGACCCTCCTGCCCGCGGCTCGCGGAGGCGCGCTCCACGGCCTCCAGCTGGTCGGTGAGGATCGACTTGGAGTCGTGCAGCAGCCGGCCGACGAGGGTGGACTTGCCGTCGTCGACGGAGCCGGCGGTGGCGAACCGCAGCAGGGTGGTGGCCGAGAGTTCCCCGGTCGTGGTCGTGCTCATGCTTAGAAGTACCCCTCGCGCTTGCGGTCTTCCATCGCGGCCTCGGAGAGCTTGTCGTCGGCGCGGGTGGCACCGCGCTCGGTCAGCCGTGAGGCGGCGATCTCGGCGATGACGGCGTCCAGCGTGGTCGCATCGGAGTCGACGGCGCCCGTGCAGGACATGTCACC